>NZ_JBGOSN010000038.1:0-36744 GCF_046335115.1 Paracoccus sp. P2
CGCGCCAGCTATCTGGTAAGCGCGCGCGCCATGGCGCCGGTCACCGCCGCGTGGCCGGATTTTACTCCGCCGCGTGGCCGGATATTGCACCGCCGTTGACAAAATCAACGATGCGGGCGGCGTGCTTGGCCAGCCCCTTCGGGTCGTGATCGAGGATTCCGGCGCACGGGTTCCCTCGGCGCTGGATGCCGCGAAAAAGCTGGTGACAGTGGACAAGGTGCCGGTGGTGATCGGCGAATATTCCTCCGGGATCACCATTCCGGTCGGCACCTATCTGGTGCAGGAAGGGCTGGTGCATCTGAATATTGGCTCCAGCAGCGGCCGCGTGCGCGAAATCGGCGAGGGCAGTTTCAGCTTGCTGGGCCTGGACAACGTGTCCAGCGCCTTCGCGGCGCAGGACATGTTCGACCAGGGTTATCGCCGCATCGCGGTTATCACGCCGAACAACGCCTTCGGGCAGGGCGTCGCGACCGAATTCAAGAAGGCGCTGACAGATCTTGGCGGCGAGGTTGTCGCCGAGGTGCTGTATACCGAGGGCCAGACCTCCTATCGGCGCGAATTGCAGCAGATGCAGCGCACCCAGCCGGATGCCTATTTCTATTCCGCCTACGGCAAGGACGCCGCCACCATCAACCGCGAAGCCTATGAGCTGGGCCTGAACCAGAGCCAGTGGTACGCAGGCTACCTGTCCATGTGCACCTCGGACAGTGAGCGGACCTATGTCGAGGGTCAGATCGGCTATGACCTGAATTTTGTCGGAGAAAACGGCCAGGCCTATGAGCAGGCCTATCAGGACGCCTATGGCGAGTCCTTCGTGACCAGCTTCTCGGGCTATGCCTATGATGCGACGAAACTGGCTGCGGCGGCTATCGAGAAGGCCGGATCGGCCGACCCGGCGGCCATCCGCAACGCCCTGACCGAGTTGGGCACCGCCGGTTACGAAGGCGCGACCGGCAATATCACCTTCGATGCCGACCGTCAGCGCAGCAAGCAGCCCTATCTGAAGCAGAAGATCGAAGGCGGCAAGGCCGTCAATCGTTGATCCCGCGCGGCGCCGGCATCGTGCCGGCGCCGTCCATCCCGCCCCGATCCGCAGCCCCAGCGCCACGGTTTCGGGACCATGCCGGAGAAAGCCTGATGCTCCAGTTCCTGATGGATGCACTTTTGCGCGCGGTGGATCTGTCCCTGATCGCCCTTGCGCTGAGCTGTGTCTATTCCCTTATCCGTTTTCCCAATGTCGCGCTGGTGCAATACGCAACCTCGGGGGCATTGATCGCGGTCGGTCTGCAAGCGGCCGGCCTGCCCCTTGCCTTTGCGATCATCGTGGCCTGTGCGCTTGTCGGGCTGCTGGCCCTCGCGATGAGCGTGCTGATCTTCGAAAAGCTGCTGACGATCAGTCCGGCCATCGCCATGATCGGCTCGCTGGCGCTGTCGATGATCTTCACCGCCGCCTTTCTGGTCACCGTCGGTCCGAGGCCGCAACGCTTCGACCTGCCCATCGCGCCGCCGATGCGCTGGGGCGGGGTCAGCCTGACGCAGGTCCAGATGCTGTCGGTCGGCCTGACCGCGCTGGCCATTGCTGCCTTCGCGCTGGTTCTGTTCCGCACCGGGCTTGGCCGCTGCATGCGCGCCACGGCCACCAATCGCGTGCTGGCCGAGGCGACGGGTATTCCCACCCGGCGCGTCACCAATGCGGTGATCGTCATTTCCGGGGTCATGGCGGCCCTTGGCGGCATCGCCATCGCGCTGAAAGGTGAGACCAGCTCGCAACTGGGCATGGACATGCTGCTGCCGATCTTTGCCGCGGCCATCCTGGGCGGGCTTGGCAATGCCCTGGGCGCGGTGCTGGGCGCGATCATCATCGCCCTGGCCGAGACCTTCGTCACCAACACTAATTTCGGTCTGCTTGCAGGACAGGATTTCTCCTTCCTGCCCGCCAGCTTCGCATCGGTCGCCTCGTTCGGGCTGCTGGTGCTGATCCTGCTGGTGCGCCCGGCCGGCATCCTGGTCAGCGAGGTGAAACGTGTCTGATTTCCTGATCCATGTCTGCATCATGGCCAGCCTCTATTCGATAGTGGCGCTCAGCCTGAACCTGCAGGTCGGCATTACCGGGCTGGTGAATTTCGGCCAGATTATCCTGTTCGGCGCCGGTGCCTATGGGGCCGCGCTGGCCTTCAGCGGCCATATGGGGCTTTGGGCCGCGTTCGCCGCAGGTATCGCCATGGCCAGCGCGGTTGCGCTTGTGTTCGCCCGTCTCGGCCGCGATCTTGGCGGCGATTACTGGGGCATCGCCACGCTGGCCGTGGCCGAGGCCTGCCGCATCCTGCTGCGCGAATTCGACGGCGTGACGGGGGGCGCACAGGGCGTCAGCGGGCTCATGCCGCTGTTTGGCACCCTGGATCGCCGCGAAGCCGCTCTGGCAACCCTGGTGACCTGCCTGCTGCTGCTGGCGGTGGTTTTCTGGCTGTGCCAGCGCTTGACCCGCAGCCATTACGGGCTGGCGCTGAAGATCCTGCGCGAAGAGCCCCTGCTGGCCGCCTCGCTTGGATACAGCCCCATTGCCTTGCGCACGCAGGTTCTGGTCATGTCGGGCTGCATCGCGGCGATCGGCGGCGTGATCTTTGCCCATTACGTCTCGTTCGTGGGCCCCGATCAGCTGGTCGCGGCGGAAACCTTCCTGATTTGGGCCATGGTCGTGGTCGGCGGCGCCGGAAACAACCTGGGCGTCGTGGTCGGAGCCTTCCTGCTGCAGTTCCTCTTTGCCTTCGTGCCATTCGCGAAGGACTTTCTGGGCCTGTCCTCGGATTATGTGGCGGCGTTGCGGCTGACTCTGGTTGGCGGCGGCTTGCTGACCTTCCTTCTCTGGCGGCCCCAAGGGCTGATCCCCGAGCGGATCGGAGGCGCGACCCATGGCAAATGACATCCTGCAAATCCGCAATGTCGCCAAATCGTTCGGCATGCTGAAGGTTCTGAAGGACGTGAGCTTCAATGTCGGCAAGGGCGAGATCGTCGGCCTGCTTGGCCCCAACGGTTCGGGCAAAAGCACCCTGCTGTCGGTGATCTCAGGGTTCCAGCCGGCCAGCGGCGGCAGCGTCGTCTTCGCCGGACGGGAGATGACGGGCCTTCCTGCGCATAAGGTGGCGCAGCACGGGCTGATGCGGACCTTTCAGCTGCCCTCAATGCCGCACCGTATGACGCCGCGCGAGCTGATCGAGGCGGGGGAACGTGTGTCCTTCAGCCTTGGTGCGGTTCTGGGCCGGGTCGCGGATCGGGACGGGCGCGTGGCCGCGGTGATCGACCGCTTTGCGCTTGGGCCCGTTGCCGATATCCCGGCCAGCGCGCTGTCGGGTGGGCAGAAGAAGCTGCTCTCCATCGCCGTTGCCCTGCAGGGCAAGCCACAGCTTCTGTGCCTCGACGAGCCGACCGCCGGCGTTCACCCGCAACTGCGCACGCGCATGGTGCAGATCCTGCGCGAGGTGGCGGCCAGCGGGGTGACCATCCTGATCGTCGAGCATGACATGCATTTCGTGCGCGGGCTCTGCGACCGCTGCGTGGTGCTGGATGGTGGCGGCATCATCGCCGATTGCCACCCCGAGGCGCTGACCGAGAACGAAAGGGTGGTCGAGGCCTATCTGGGCAAGGCCAAGCGGATGGAGGCCGTGGCATGATCGACGTATCGAACGTGGTCGCCGGCTATGGCGACGGTCCCGCCATCCTGCATGGCATCAGCCTGAACGCAAAGGGACGCGAGATCGTGACGATCCTAGGGCCGAACGGCTGCGGTAAATCCACCCTGCTGAAGACCGTGGGCGGCTTTGTGAAACCCCGCGAAGGGCGGGTGTCCATCGACGGCAAGGATCTGACCACGGTGCCGGCCAATGAAAAGGTGCGCGCCCATCGCATGGGTTTCGTGCCGCAATCCGACAATGTCTTTCCGTCGCTGACGGTTGCGGAAAACATCATGCTGGGCGCCCGATTCCTGCCGGCCGCGCGGCGTCAGGATGCCTTTGATGCGCAGATGACGGCCTATCCGTCGCTGGCCTCGAAGGTGGGGCGCAAGGCTTCGGCCCTGTCGGGGGGCGAACGTCAGCTGTTGTCGCTGGCGCGCGCATTGGTGGCCGAGCCCACGACGCTGCTTCTGGACGAACCCTCGGCTGGTCTGTCTCCGGCGATGGTCCATGAGGTTTTCGAAGCAATCGCGGGTATCCGCGACCGAACCGGAATGTGCATCCTGATGGTCGAGCAGAATGCCTTCGAGGCGCTTGGCGTCGCCGACCGGGCCTATGTCCTGGCGCTTGGCCAAGTCGCGCTTGAGGGCCGAGCCGCCGATCTGCTGGCCGATCCCGCCATGCGCCACCTCTATCTGGGCGGCGAGCCATAAAGCCCGCGCTTCTCATTGTGAAAGAACCAAGCATGTTGCAAGAAACAGACCCTGTCACCAACCTGACCGGCATGGCGTACAGGACGGATGCCGGCATCGGGAGCCGGGCGAATATCGGCTTGCTGGTCCTGCAGACCGACCTGACTATCGAGGACGAATTCCGCCATATCCTGCCCGAGGGCGTGGCCCTCTATGGTGCGCGGCTGGAATCCCCGGCCGAGATCACGCCTGAAAAGCTGAAGCTGATGGAAACGCATATTCCCGTCGCCACCGGGCTGTTGCCTGCAGTGGATTTCGCCTCCATCGGGTTCGGCTGCACCTCCGGTGCGTTGGTGATTGGCGAAGGAAACGTTGCTGCCCGCGTCACGTCAGTTCGCCCCGAAGCCCGGGTGACCGATCCGGTAACCGCCGCCGTTGCCGCGATGGCGGCGCTGAAGGCGGGTCGCATCGCCCTGCTGACACCCTATCTGCCCGAAATCAACGCTTCGCTGCGCGAGCAATTCCACCAGCGCGGGTTGAACGTTCCGGTCATGGGTTCGTTCAACCAGCCCGACGATTACACCGTCGCTCGTATCACCCCCGAGGCGATCGAGGCTGCGATGATCGAGCTTGGGCGTTCGGATCAGGTCGATGCGGTATTCGTGTCCTGTACCAGCCTGCGCGTGGCCCGGATCGCGGCGAGGGTCGAAACCGTCATCGGTAAGCCCGTCACCTCCAGCAATCATGCGCTGGCATGGCATATGCTGCGCCTGGCGGGCATCGCCGACAAGCTGCCCCAGCATGGCAGGCTCTTTGAAACGCTGTAGGGCAAGGCCCGATCCGGGCGCAGAAGGTTGATGCAATGACGACGCGAATATCCGTTTCCGACCTTGAGGGGATTGTGACCAGGATCTTCCTCCGGGCTGGCCTGTGCGATGCGCAATCGCGTGCCGTCGCGCGGGTCATCACCGCCGGCGAGAGGGACGCCTGCAAGTCGCATGGCATCTACAGGATCGACGGCTGCCTGGATACGCTGGCGGCGGGCAAGGTCAATCGCGATGCCGAGCCAAGCTTGCAAGACGATGGCAGTGGGGTGATCCGCGTCGATGCGCAGGGCGGCTTTTCGCCAGCGGCTTTCGCGCTCGGAGCCCCGGTGCTGGCGGATCGGGCAAGGGCTCTGGGCGTTGCGGCCTTGGTCATAAACGACTGCACGCATTTCTCGGCGCTCTGGCCCGAGGTCGAGGTTCTGACCGATGACGGGCTCGCGGCGCTGGCCATGTGTCCCAGCTATGCGACGGTTGCGCCCAGTGGAGGAACTGTCCCGCTTCTGGGCACCAACCCGATGGCCTTCGGCTGGCCGCGCCGGAACGGTCCGCCTTATGTCTTCGACTTTGCCACTTCGGCAGCGGCGCGCGGCGAGATCGAACTGCATTTCCGGGCGGGAACCACACTGCCCGAAGGCTGGGCGATTGATTCAGAGGGCCAGCCGACCACCGATCCCGACCGCGCCCTTCACGGTGCCATGCTGCCTTTCGGCGGCCACAAGGGTTCGGCGATCGCAACCATGATCGAGCTTCTGGCCGGGGCGATGATCGGCGATCTGACCAGTCAGGGTGCTCTGGACTATCTGGGCACCACGGCCCTGTTTCCCAGGCATGGCGAGTTGATCCTGGCGTTCGATCCGCAGCGCTTTGCCGCCGGTAGATCCGGCGACCCGCTGGATCGTGCGGAAGTCCTGTTTTCGGCCCATGTAGGGCAGGGTGCTCGTCTGCCGTCGCAGCGCCGTTTTGCCGCCCGAAGCAAGGCGCTGGCCGGGGGTATCGAGCTTAGCCCTCAGGAACTGGCCAAGCTTGACACCTTGCAACGGGGTGGCCACAGCTAACCGGCGAAGTCGAGGTTTTTCAGCCGGGCGTTCTGGGTGTGATCGGTCATGTCGATCTTGAGCGCCGTGATGCTGGGCGCGTTATGGGCCATCGCCTCAGCATCGCTGCCGGGCAGGTAGTCGGTTTTTTCATGCGAGGCCCTCAGCCAGAAATATGGAAAGTCGCGGCCGTCCAGGCGACGGTCGACCTGATAGCCATGCGCCCGGCGTCCCTGTTCGACCACGCGCGGCGGTTGCAGATCTTCCAGCCGGCAGTGCGGGAAGTTGATGTTGTAAAATGTGCCGTCGACATGTGGCAGATCCAGCAGGCGGCGGATCAAGCCGGGCGCCTGGCTGCGGCTGATCTCCCAGTTGAAACTGCGCTCGCCGTCCACGATGTCGTAGTGTTGCGATAGTGCGATCGAGGGAATGCCGAACAGCGCGCCCTCGATCGTGGCGCCGATGGTGCCGGAATAGTTGATGTCGTCGGCGATGTTCACCCCCGAATTGACGCCTGAAAGGATAAGGTCCGGCGGTGCGGACATCAGTTCGCGGATCGCGACGATGACGCAATCGGCGGGCGTGCCGCGCAGGGCGTAGCGGCGTGCCGCCAGCTTGCGCAGCCGCAGGGGTTCGAGCTGTGTCAGCGAATGTGCCAGTCCGCTGCGATCTGCTTCGGGCGCGACGCACCAGATCTCGTCGCTCAGCTCGCGGGCGATATCTTCGAGCACGGCGAAGCCTTCGGAGTGGATGCCATCGTCGTTGGCAAGAAGAATTCTCATGGTTCGTTCCTGTTCTGAGAAAGTCATTGAGCCGTTTCCGCCCGGCGCGTGATCAGTCGCATCGACAGGCGCATGGCCAGCATGGCCATCAGCACCGACAGCATGACGCAGACCGAGAAGGCGGCGGCTTGCGTGCTTCGCCCCGCCTGATCCAGTCTCACCACGGTCACTGCGGCGACGGAAAGCTGCGGGCTGACAAGGAAGATGATCGCCGACAAGGTGACCATCGCCCGCATGAAGAGAAAGAAGAACACCGATACCAGGGTGGGCGCCATGAAAGGCAGGATGGTGTCGCGAAGGCGGTGCAGGTTGTTGCCGCCCAGGCAGAGCACGGTTTCCTCAAGCCGCTGAGGCACGGCGCGGATACCCGTCACCATCGTCAGGAAGCCTTGCGAATGGTAGTGGTAGAAATTGCAGATCGCGATGAGGAAGCTGCTGCCGTAAAGTGCGCCAAGCACCGGGCCGGGAACATTGAACGACAGCACATAGGACAGGCCCAGCACCAGTCCCGGCACGCCCACCGGCACGATCGCCAGGAAATAGACCAGCCGCGCCGTGCCTCCGACAAGCTCGCGCTGCGCCAGCGCCAGCATGAACAGCAGCACCGACCCGATCAGCGCCGTCTGGAACGAGATCAGCAGCGTGGACCAGAGCGAGCTGTATCCGCCCGCCATCGAGATGTTGTAATTCGCCAGCGTCAGTTCCATCCGGTAGGGCCAGAGCCGCACGAAGCTGGCGAAGACGACCGTTGCAACGATCAGCGCGACGACCCCTGCGGTTACATAGACCACCGTGGCCAGCGGGATGTCGCGGCTCAGCACCCGGTCGGGCTGTACCGGGATGGCGCTTTCCGAACTGCCGCCGAACTGGCGCTGGTTGGCGATGCGCTGGATATAGACGGCCAGCAGGGTCGGCAGCAGCAGCATGATGCCGACGACCGCGCCCATGTTGAAATCCATCTGGCTGACGACCTGGGTATAGATCTCCATCGCCAGCACCTGGAAATTGCCGCCGATCACGGCGGCGTTGCCGAAATCGGTGATCGAGACGGTGAAGATCACGAAGGCCGCGCTGATCAGGCCGAATTTCGTGGCGGGCAGGGTGATGTCGATGAACCTGCGCCAGCGCGAGGCGCCCATCAGCAGGGATGCCTCGTAGATGCGCGCGTCCGAGCGGCGCAGCGAGGTCTCGATTATCAGCACCGCCTGCGGCAGGGCATACATGCAGTTCGCCAGCAGAAGGCCCCAGAAACCATAGATCTGGATGTCGAGACCAAGCCAGTTGTTCACCAGCCCGTTGCGGCCGAACATGAAGATCAGTCCTAGCGCCTGCACCAGCGAGGGTGCCAGCAGTGGCAGGATCAGCGCCAGCCGCACAAGGTTCTTGCCGGGAATTCGGGTGCGGTGCAGCATGAAGGCGATGGCGAAGCCGAGCGTGATGCAGACCAAGGTGGTGGCAAGGCCGACGGTTACGCTGTTCAGCACGACACGAGGAATATGCGGCAGGCTGGCGACGCGGACGAAATTCTCGAATCCCAGCCCCTCGGCGCCGGTCAGGGCGCGCCGGATGATGCCGAACAGGGGATAGAGAAAGAACAGCGCCAGCATCCCAAGCGGGACGATCAGCAGCAGCAAAGTGATGGCGCGGTCGTTGCGGGCCAGACGGTCCAGAACGCCGCGGCGGGCGCGCGGGTTTGGCGCGACCATCATGGCGTCACCCAGCGGCCCGCTTCAGGCAGCAGGCCGACCGCCACGCGGTCACCGGGGCGCAGGCGTTCGCCCAGGCGGATTTCACCCAGGATAGTGCGGTCGCGCCAGCGGATCTGCGCCTGGCTGACCTTGCCAAGGAATGTGATATCCTCGACTACTGCGTCGGCGCCTTCATCGGCACGCAGGTTCAGTTCCTCGGGGCGGGCGACGAACAGATCTTCGGTTGTCCCGGCATCGCCACTGGCGCCAAACAGTATACCCGCCTCGGCTTGGTCAAAGAAGTTGCTGGTGCCGATGAAGCCGGCCACGAATTTCGTTTTCGGCCGGAAATACAGGTCCTGTGGTGTGCCGACCTGCTCAACATGGCCGTGATTCATGCACACGACCTTGTCGGCCATGCTCAGAGCTTCGTCCTGATCGTGGGTGACCATGATCGTCGGGATGCGCAAGCGCCGCTGCAATTGTCGTATCTCGTCCCGCATCTCGTGGCGGACCTTGGCGTCCAGCGCCGACAGCGGTTCGTCCAGAAGCAGAAGCGAGGGGTCGACCGCCAGCGCCCGGCCGATGGCGACGCGCTGTTGCTGGCCGCCCGACAACTCGTGCGGATAGCGCCCCGCCAGTTGCGGAAAGCCCAGCAATTGCAGCAGCGAGTCGACCTTGGCGCTGATCGTCGCCTTGTCATGGCCGCGCAGCTTCAGCCCATAGCCGATATTCCGTGACACGGTCATGTTCGGAAACAGTGAATAGGACTGGAACACGATGCCGAAGCCCCGGTCCCGGACCTCGATGTCGTTCAGGTTGCGTCCGTCCAATGTGATGGTGCCCTGCTGGTATTCCTCCAGCCCCGCTATGATGCGCAGAAGCGTAGTCTTGCCGCATCCGCTTGGTCCCAGCAGGCAAACGAACTCGTCGCTTTCGGCGCTGACGCTGATATCGCTCAGCGCGCGGAATTCACCGTAGTTCTTGTAAAGGCCCTTGATGTCGAGCATGTGGTTTCCCCTGTGCAAGAGCCCCGACCATCCGAAACCCCATGATCGGGGCCTCGGTGATCGGGTATGCCGGTCGCTACGGTTATTTGCCGATCAGGCTGGTCCAGCGGGCAAGCATCGCGTCACGCTGACTTGCGATGGCGGCGAAATCCATGGGTGCCAGAACCGCGGTCAAGTCTACAGGCATGCCGGCCTTCTGCTCCGCCTCTGTGGACGCCCCGCGTGGGATCGTGGTGACGGGCTTCAGCGACTGATAGATGTCCAGCGGGCTTTTCGTCAGCATCCAGTCGAGGAAAGCCTTGGCGTCGGATTCGTTTTTCGAGCCCTTCAGCAAGCCGATCCCCGAAATTTCATAGCCAGCCAAGTCCGAGGGGATGACCATCTGCATCGGATATCCCTCATTGATCGCCTGGATCGCGGGAACCTCGTAGCTGACTCCGATGCTGTATTCGCCGGTCTGCGCCATGCGGCAAGGGCGCGAGCCGGAATTCGTGTACTGTGCCATGTTCTGCGTCATTCGCCCGAGCAGATCCCAGCCTTTTTCCTCACCCAGACCGTTGACCAGGGTGGCCACGACAATGAAGCCGACCCCCGAGGACAGCGGATCCGGCATCACCACCTCGCCCTTGTATTTCGGATCTGCCAGCTCTTCCCATGATGTCGGGACCGGCAGGCCCAGTCTCTCCATCCGGTCCGTGTTGACGCAGAACACCTCCATATAGCCCGCGAGGCTGAACCAGCGGTTCTCGGGGTCGCGGAACTGTTCCGGCACCTGCTCGATCCCTTTGGGGGCATAAGGCTCTAAGATCTTCAGGATGTTCGGGTTCATGATATTGCTGACCGGCAGGCTCAGCACGACGTCCGCTTGCGGGTTGTCGGCCTCGACCAGAAGGCGCGCGGTCAGGTTGCCGGTCGAAAGCCGCAGCACGTTCAGCGTGATGTCGGGAATTTCCTCGCGCGCTTTTTCGACGAACTGGTTGATCTCCTCTTCTTCCAGCGCGGAATAGATGGTGATCTGACCCGCATGTAGGGATGTGGCAAAATTGGTCATTGCCACCCCTGCGGCCAGCATAGCGGCCAGTTTCTTGCTTCTGTCGGTCATGGTCGTCTCCCTGAGGGTTGCGGCGGCTGCGATCCGCCATCTTTCCGTCTCGACTTTGTTGCGGACGGCCTTCGCGACGGCATGGCTAGCCGGCGCGTTTCGTGCCTGGGGCCGCGGAGCCCACATTCAGCGTCAGGATTTCTTCCAGCGCGGCCTTGTGCAGCGCGGCATTGCCCGCACCAAGAAGGCGACCGTCGCTCTCTAGCGTCAGGAGGCGGCCGGACCAGTCCGTGATGGTGCCGCCTGCGCCCTCGATGATGGGACGGAAGGGCGCAAAGTCATAGATCTGTTGGCCCGCATCCAGTGCCAGATCGGTCCTCCCCGAGGCGAGCAGTCCATAATTCAGGCTGGCGCCGCCATAGATGCGGGTGGCAGTCAGGCCGCGCAGGCGGTCCAGCGCACTCCGCTCGGCGGGGCTCATATAGTCCTGGTTGCTGTTCGTCATGATTGCCTGATCCAGCGCCGGGCAGCCGCGCACGGTGACGATTTCCTCATTCCGCTTCGTAGGTTGACCTGATGCGCCAAGCCAGCGCGCGTCGATGGAAGGAATGTCGATCAGCCCCAGGACCGGCACGCCGTCCACCGCCAACGCGATCAGCGTGCCATAGACCGGCATGCCGGCGATGAACTGCGCCGTCCCGTCGATCGGGTCCAGCACCCAGACATGCGAGGCTCCTACGTCCTGCCCTCCGTGCTCTTCGCCGATGATGCCATGATCCGGAAAGCGCGCGTGTATCATTTCGCGCAGTCGCAATTCGATCAGAAGGTCGGTCTGGGTGACAAAGCTGCGGTCGGGTTTGAACGAGCCCTCGGGGCGACTGCCAATCTCTTGCAGCAGCAGGCGTCGCGCCGTGTCGGCCAGGTTGGTGGCAAGGCCGATATGGTCGTCACCGACCAGAGGGTCGGGGGATCGGTGCTGGGTCATTTGGGCCTTTCTTGCTGCGGGGATATGTTGCCGTCCCCAGCTAGGGGCAGGAGAATCGCCCCGCTGATCTGAATGTGCCAAAGTATGGCATTCGTGTCAAAATGTGTTTTTCATTCCGATTGGCGAATGCGGCGAAATGTGCAAATCATGGGCAGATGCTGTGGAGGGCTCATGTGGCAGGAAGAACGTCATCAGAAGATCCGCGCCATGCTGGCCGCCTTCGGCCAGGTGTCGGTCGATCGCGTCGCTGCGGATTTCGGCGTGTCACGGGAAACCGTGCGCCGGGACCTGATGGAGATGGAGCAGGCGGGAACCTTGCGGCGGGTGCGTGGCGGTGCCGTTCCGGTTGAAACCGAGGATCTGGATTTCGGGGTGCGCGTGACGCAACGCCTGCGGGAGAAGCGCGCGATCTGCGTGGCTGCGCTTGCGTTGGTGAAAAGCCACCAGACCATCTTCATGGATGCGGGCTCGACCACGACGATCATGGCCGAGGTGCTGGCCGGTCCTACCGGGCTGACCGATTTGACCGTGATCACCAATTCGCTGGATGCTGCGGCCCGGCTGGCGCCGGCTCTCGATGCCGCACCCGGCGACATCCGCGTCCAGTTGTTGCGCGGCGCGGTCAAGCGCGACCCGCTTGAAACCTGGGGTGGCGCGACGGTCGCCCACGTCAACAGCTACCGCGCCGATATCGCGCTGATCGCGCCCTGGAGCATCGAGGCTTCGGTTGGAGCGATGAACCATTTCCTGCACAGTGCCGAAATCGCTGAGGCGATGGTCCGACAATCGGCGCAGGTGGCAATTCTTGCCGACCATTCCAAGGTTGGAGTGGTGACCCGCGCCTGCTTTTGTCCTACCGCCGAGATCGATCATCTTGTGGTCGATGCCCGTGCTAGGGAACGCCTGGGGTTTGACGCCTTGGTGGAGGCAATACCGCATGTCATCGTTGCGGATAACTGACGGCTAACCTCTGGGCGAGAGCCATTCTGGCCGGCTACTGATTGGCTGAGCGTATCAATGGACAAGTAATTCTTGCCCTTTTTCGGACGTTCTTTTCTGTTTTGCGGCAGCCTTCTGCTTAGGCTCTCGTGGCGAGCAAGGCAGAAAGAGGAAGCGGCCGATGAAGGTTCTCGTGCCAGTGAAGCGCGTGATCGACTACAACGTGAAGGCCCGTGTGAAGGCGGATGGGTCCGGTGTCGATCTTGCGAATGTGAAGATGTCGATGAACCCGTTCGACGAGATCGCGGTCGAGGAGGCGATCCGGCTGAAGGAAAAGGGCGTGGCCTCCGAGGTCATCGCCGTCTCGATCGGCGTGAAGCAGGCGGCCGAGACGCTGCGCACGGCCTTGGCGATGGGCGCCGACCGGGCCATTCTCGTCACCGCTACGGATGACGTGCAGCAGGACATCGAGCCCTTGGCGGTGGCGAAGATCCTCGCCGCGGTGGCCAAGGCGGAAGGCACCGAGCTGATCATCGCCGGCAAGCAGGCGATCGACAACGACATGAACGCGACCGGGCAGATGCTGGCGGCGCTGCTGGGCTGGGCGCAGGCGACCTTCGCCTCGAAGCTCGAGATCGACGGGGGCAAAGCGAAAGTCACCCGCGAGGTCGACGGCGGTCTGCAGACCATCGCGGTGGCGCTGCCGGCGGTGGTCACCGCCGACCTGCGGCTGAACGAGCCGCGCTATGCGAGCCTTCCGAACATCATGAAGGCCAAGAAGAAACCCTTGGAGGAAAAGACCGCCGCCGACTACGGCGTCGAGGTCTCGCCGCGGCTCGAGGTGGTCTCGGTGCGCGAGCCCGAGGGCCGCAAGGCCGGCATCAAGGTCGGCTCGGTGGACGAGCTGGTCGGCAAGCTAAAGGAAGCGGGGGTGATCTGATGGCTGTTCTGCTGCTTGGGGAGGTGACGAACGGGGTGCTGAACCGCGACGCGACGGCGAAGGCGGTGGGCGCGGTCGGGTCCTTGGGCGAGGTGACGGTGCTCTGCGCCGGCGCGCAGGCCAAGGCCGCGGGCGAGGAGGCGGCGAAGATCGCCGGCGTCGCCAAGGTTCTGGTGGCGGAAGACGCGCTCTACGGCCACCGCCTGGCCGAGCCGACGGCGGCGCTGATCGTGTCGCTCGCGGGCGATTACGACCACATCGCGGCGCCTGCGACCACCGATGCCAAGAACGTGATGCCGCGCGTCGCGGCGCTTCTGGACGTGATGGTGCTGTCGGACGTCTCGGCGGTGATCGACGCGGACACGTTCGAGCGCCCGATCTACGCCGGCAACGCCATCCAGGTGGTGCGCTCGAAGGACGCCAGGAAGGTCTTCACCATCCGCACGGCGAGCTTCGACGCGGCGGGGATCGGCGGTTCGGCCAGCGTTGCCGAGACCGCCGCCGCCGCCGATCCCGGCCTGTCGGCCTGGGTCGCCGACGAGGTGGCCGAGAGCGACCGCCCCGAGCTGACCTCGGCCAAGCGGGTGGTCTCGGGCGGCCGCGGCCTGGGCTCGAAGGAGAGCTTTGCCATCATCGAGGCGCTTGCCGACAAGCTCGGCGCCGCGGTGGGGGCAAGCCGCGCGGCGGTGGACTCGGGCTATGCGCCGAACGACTGGCAGGTCGGCCAGACCGGCAAGGTGGTGGCGCCCGAGCTCTACGTGGCGGTGGGCATCTCGGGGGCGATCCAGCACCTTGCGGGGATGAAGGATTCGAAGGTGATCGTTGCGATCAACAAGGACGAGGAGGCGCCGATCTTCCAGGTCGCCGACTACGGGTTGGTGGGCGATCTCTTTGCCACTGTCCCAGAACTGACACAGAAGCTGTAGGGACAGGAATCATGAAGGATACCCAGATCACATCGTTCCTCGACAGCGTCGGTGCGCATTTCGACGGCGCCTTTGCGCATATGTCCTTGTCCAAGGGGTTGGCCGAGAGGATCAAGGCCACGAACTCGATCTATCGCGTGACCTTCGGCGTACGACTGCGTGGCGAGTTGATCAGTTTTACCGGCTGGCGCGCGGTGCATTCCGAACAGATCGAGCCGGTCAAGGGTGGTATCCGGTACGCCCCGGACGCTACCGGTGAAGAGGTCGAGGCTCTGGCGGCGCTGATGACGCTGAAATGCGCAGTCGCAGGTGTGCCGTTCGGCGGTTCGAAGGGCGCACTTTGCATAGATCCGCGTGAATGGAATGAGCTGGAACTGGAAAAGATCACCCGCCGCTTCACCCAGGAACTGGCCCGGCGCGGCTTGATCAGTCCGGGCCGTAACGTCCCAGCGCCTGACATGGGCACAGGCGAGCGCGAGATGGCCTGGATGGCGGATGAATATCGCCGGATCTCACCGCTGGAGACGCTGAACGCGGCGGCTTGCGTCACCGGCAAGCCGCTTTCGCGCGGCGGCATCGCCGGGCGGACCGAGGCGACCGGGCGCGGCGTGGCCTATGTCCTGGCCGAACATTGCGAGACCAGCGAAGGCGCGAATGCGCTGGCGGGCAAGCGGATCGTCATCCAGGGCTTCGGCAATGTCGGCTCGCATGCCGCCCATGTCCTGGCAGATGAATACGGCGCGCGCATCACCGGCATCATCGAGCGCGACGTTGTCCTGACCCGCGAGGAGGGCATCGACATCGCGGCGCTGCGCGCCCATCTGGCGCAGGGCGGCTCCCTAGTCGATTTCGATGGCGCCGAGGCGCAACCGGTCACGCCCGAGGCGCTTTGCACGGAATGCGACATCCTGATCCCCGCGGCGCTGGAGAATGTCATCACCAGCGAGAATGCATCGCGGATCAATGCGCGGATCGTCATTGAGGCCGCCAACGGGCCGATCGATTTCGAGGCGGACCGGATTCTGCAGGAACGCGGCATCACCGTCATTCCCGACCTCTGTGCCAATGCGGGGGGCGTGATCGTCAGCTATTTCGAATGGGTCAAGAACCTGACCCATATGCCCTTCGGGCTCATGGAGCGGCGGATCACGCAGCGCCGCTTCTCGCATGTGGCGGATCTGATCCAGTCGGCGACGAACCAGGCGATCCCCTCGCGCGTGCGGTCCGATCTGGCTGATTCCGGGTCCGAGCTTGACTTGGTGCGCTCAGGCCTTGAGGAAATGATCCGCGCCGCCTATCGCCGCATCGCCCAGAGGCTGGCCGAGCAACCCGAACTGGGCTCGCTCCGCTGCGCAGGCTATGTGCTGGCGATCGAGGAGGTCGCCAACGCCTATCGCGATCTCGGGATATGACGGAGTTCGGCCGATGTCCGACCACCCCGCCCGCGAATCGATGGACTACGACGTTGTGATCGTTGGGGGCGGGCCTTCTGGCCTGTCTGCGGCGATCCGGCTGAAGCAGGTGAACCCCGAGCTTTCCGTGGTGCTGCTGGAGAAGGGCTCGGAGATCGGCGCGCATATCCTCTCGGGCGCGGTGCTCGACACTTCGGGCCTCGACAAGCTGATCCCGGACTGGAAGGACAAGGGCGCCCCGGTCACCACCGAAGTCACCAGCGACAACTTCTACATCCTCGGCCCGCATGGCCAGGTCCGGGTGCCGAACTGGCCGATGCCGCCGCTGATGTCGAACCACGGCAAATACATCGTCTCGATGGGCAATGTCTGCCGCTGGCTGGCCGCTGAGGCCGAGGCGCTGGAGGTCGAGATCTTCCCCGGCATGGCCTGCTCGCAACTGGTCTATGAGGGCGAGCGCGTCGTCGGCGTCGTCGCCGGCGAGATGGGGCTGAACGCCGACGGCACCCCCGGCCCGGCCTACGAGCCCGGCATGGAACTGCGCGGCAAATACGTGCTGATCTGCGAAGGCGTGCGCGGCAGCCTCGCCAAGGAACTGATCGCCAGATACGACCTCTCGGCCGGCCACGAGCCGCAGAAATTCGGCCTCGGCATGAAGGAGATCTGGGAGATCGAGCCCTCCAAGGCCAAGCCCGGCACGGTGACGCATACGATGGGCTGGCCCTTGGGCAAGAATGCCGGCGGCGGCAGCTTCATCTATCACCTTGAGGGCAACCAGGTGCTGGTCGGCTTCGTCGTGCACCTGAACTATGCCAACCCGTATCTCTATCCCTACATGGAGTTCCAGCGCTTCAAGCATCACCCGCTGGTCGCGGAGCTGCTGGAGGGCGGCAAGCGCGTCGCCTATGGTGCCAGGGCGATTTCCGAGGGCGGCTGGCAGTCGATCCCGAAGCTGACGGTGCCGGGGGCGGCGCTCTTGGGCTGCTCGGCCGGGCTGGTGAACGTGCCGCGCATCAAGGGCAACCATAACGCCATGCTCTCGGGCATCGCCGCGGCCGAGGCGGCGGCCGCCGCCATCGCCGCCGGCCGCGCGGGCGACGAGCTGACCGATTACGAGGACGACCTGCGTTCCGGCCCCATCGCCCGTGACCTGAAGCCGGTGCGGAACGTCAAGCCGCTTTGGTCGAAGCTGGGGCTCTGGGCCTCGCTGGCCTTGGGCGGCTTCGACATGTGGGTGGCGAACCTCACGGGCTGGAACCCGCTGGGGACGTGGAAGCACGGCAAGACCGACGCGCAGGCGACCGGCAAGGCCGCGGATTTCCAGCCCATCGACTATCCGAGGCCCGACGGCAAGCTCTCGTTCGATCGCCTCACCAACGTGGCGTTTTCCTTCACCAACCACGAGGAAAGCCAGCCCTGCCACCTGAAGCTGAAGGATCCCGCGATCCCGATCGCGGTGAACCTGCCGCTTTATGCGGAACCCGCGCAGCGCTACTGCCCGGCCGGGGTCTACGAGGTGCTGGAGGGCGACGATGGCCCGCGCTTCCAGATCAACTTCCAGAACTGCGTCCACTGCAAGACCTGCGACATCAAGGATCCTGCCCAGAACATCGACTGGACAACCCCTCAAGGCGGAGACGGGCCGAACTACCCGAATATGTGACAAGGGAAACTTGTCAATCGCCAACCCTTCTTGGCGGTCTGATCGCCGAGGATCGGGAATAATCCTGCCAGTTTCTTGAGGCAAATCCTTGCCCGACAGCAGGAGGCAGGCATGCAGGACTGTAAGCGCAACTTGATCGGCGGCGAATGGGTTTTGCCGCAGGCCTTCAGCGAGAACCGCAACCCGGCCGATCCAGACGAGGTGATCGGCCTCTATGCCCGCGCCGAAGCCGATGACGTGGCCCGTGCCGTCGAGGCGGCGAAGACCGCCCAGCCGGCCTGGGCTGCCGCCTCGCCGCAATTGCGCTCGGACGTGCTGCGCCGGGCGGGCGACATGTTGCTGGCCCGCAACGATGAGATGGGTCGGCTGCTGGCGCGGGAGGAAGGCAAGACGCTTGCCGAGGCCAAGGGGGAGGCCCTGCGCGCCGCGCAGCTGTTCCATTTCTTCTCGGGCGAGGCGGTGCGTAATCCGGGCGAGAAGCTGACTTCGATCCGCGACGGCGTCGAAGTCGATGTCATGTGCGAGCCCCTGGGCGTCGTGGGCCTCATCACGCCCTGGAACTTTCCCATCGCCATCCCCGCCTGGAAGACCGCCCCGGCGCTGGCGGCAGGCAATGCGGTCGTGCTGAAACCGGCCGAATTGACGCCGGGCTGTGCGCATCTGCTGGCCGAGATCCTGGTCAAGGCGGGATGCCCGAAAGGCGTATTCAACCTGGTGATGGGCAGCGGTTCGGTCATCGGTCGGGCGCTGGTCGAGCATCCCGACGTGGCCGCGATCTCCTTCACCGGGTCCGAGCGGGTGGGCCGAGGCATTGCCATGGGTTGCGCCCAGGGGCTGAAGAAGGTCCAGCTCGAGATGGGCGGCAAGAACCCTATGGTGGTGCTGGCCGATGCCGATCTGGATCTGGCCGTGAATGCCTGCCTCAACGGCGCCTTCTTCTCGACCGGGCAGCGCTGCACCGCGTCCTCGCGGCTGATCGTCGAGGATCGGATCCATGATACCTTCGTCGACCGGATGCGGCAGGCCATGGCGGCGCTGCGGATCGGCGATCCGCTGGACGAGGCCGTGCAGATCGGGCCGGTGGTGTCCGAGGGCCAGCTTGCGGGCAATCTGGACTATGTGCGGCTGGCGGCCGACGAGGGATGCGAGGTCGTGGGTGGTGAGCGGCTGGACCGTGCCGGCTATTTCCAGAACCCGGCGCTGTTCGTCGGCGCCACGAACCGGATGCGTTCGTCGCGCGAGGAGATCTTCGGCCCCTGCGCCTCGGTCATCCGGGTCGCGGATTTCGACGAGGCGCTGGCGGTGGCGAATGATACGCCCTTCGGCCTGTCGTCGGGCATCTGCACCTCGTCCCTGAAACATGCGACGGCGTTCCGGCGTGGCTCCAAGGCGGGCATGGTGATGGTCAACCTGCCGACCGCCGGCGTCGATTACCATGTGCCCTTCGGCGGGCGCGGCGCCTCCAGCCTTGGCGGTCGCGAGCAGGGCCGGATCGCGATGGATTTCTACACATCGGTCAAGACCGCCTATGTCTTCGCGGGGTAGAGGATGAGCCTGCAGCAGGAACTGAAGACGATCCTTGGTCCTTCGGGCTGGATCGAGGGCGCGGATGCCGCGTCGTGGCAGCGCGACTGGTTGGATCGCTATGGCGAGGCGCCGCTGGGGGTGGCTCGTCCCGCCTCGACCGCCGAGGTCGCCGATGTGGTCCGGGCCTGCCATGCCGCCGGCGTCCCGGTGGTGGTGCAGGGGGGCAATACCGGGCTGTGCGGCGGCGCGGTGCTGGGGCGGGCAGGGGGCGTCATCCTGTCGCTGTCGCGGATGGCCGCGATTTCGCAACCGGACGTCGCCAGCGCCTCGGTCGAGGTCGAAGCGGGGGCGGTGTTGGCCACCCTGCACGACGCGCTGGATGGATCGGGGATGATGTTTCCCATGCATCTGGGCGCCGAGGGATCGGCCCAGATCGGCGGGCTGATCGGCACCAATGCCGGCGGCAGCCATGCGTTCCGCTATGGCATGATGGCCGATCTGGTTCTGGGGCTGGAGGTCGTCCTGCCCGACGGCACGATCTGGAGCGGCCTTCGCGCGGTGCAAAAGGACAATGCGGGCTATCAGTTGCGCCGCCTGTTCGTGGGCTCGGAGGGGACGCTGGGCATCGTGACCCGCGCTGTGCTGAAACTGTTCCCCGCGCCGCGTCAGCGGGCCACGGCGTTTCTCGCCTTGCCCGATGAAGCGGCGGCGGTGCGCTTCGGGACGCGGTTGCAGGCAGAGGCGGGGGAGTTCCTGACCGGTCTGGAATTTTTCCCGGAACTTGGCCTGGAGCTTGCCCTGAAGCATGTCCATGGGCTGGCCTATCCGCTGGAGACGCGGGGCGGCTGCTATCTGCTGGTCGAGGTCGCGAGCGGCTCGGACAAGGTGCCTTTGGACGATATTCTGGGTGCCGTTCTGGAATGGGGCATGGCGGAGGGGCTTGTCCTCGATGGCGCCCTGGCCGCGTCCGAGGCGCAGCGCGCGGCTTTCTGGCGCCTGCGCGAGGAACAGCCCGAGGGCCAGCGGCTGGAGGGGGCGCAGCTGAAGCATGACATCGCGGTTCCGCCGGGTCGGATCGCCGAATTCGTGGACCGTGCGGGCGCGCTTTGCCGGGCGCTGGTTCCCGATGTGCGGATCAACCCCTTCGGCCATCTGGCGGACGGGAACATCCATTACAACCTGACGCCCCCTGAAGGCATGGCGGATTTCGCCGGTCAGGACCGTGAGCTTGCGCTGCGGCTGGCGCGGCTTGCGACCGAGATGGGCGGCAGCTTTGCCGCCGAACACGGTCTGGGCCGGGCGAAGATCACGCTGGCCGACGCCCTCCGCCCCGCCGCCGAACGCAGGCTGATGCGGGCGGTCAAGGCGGCGCTGGACCCCGAGGGCACGATGAATCCCGGCGCGGTGATCGGCAACTAAATCTTGTCGATGGGCCGGAAATCTTGATTTTGTCCGCCGCCCCGGACGGGCAGGATCACCCCAGACAGATGGTTCATTTGCGCCCGCTGGCCGGTTTTGAACGCCAGGGCAGGAAGGATACGGGAATGCGCAACGGAGGTCAGCTTCTGGTCGAAAGCCTTGTCGCGCTTGGCGCGGAAAAGGGCTTCGGCGTGCCGGGGGAAAGCTATCTTGCGGTGCTGGACGCGCTGCACGATACGCAAGGCAAGCTTGATTTCGTCCTGTGCCGCAACGAGGGCGGGGCCGCCTTCATGGCCGCCGCCTGGGGCAAGCTGATGGGCCAGCCGGGCCTGTGCTTCGTCACCCGGGGCCCTGGCGTCACCAATGCCTCGATCGGAGTGCATACCGCTATGCAGGACTCGGCGCCGATGATCCTGTTCGTGGGTCAGGTCGGTACCGACATGAAGGGCCGCGAGGCATTCCAGGAGATCGACTACCGTGCCGTCTTCGGCACCATGGCGAAATGGGCGGTCGAGATCGACGATGTCGGGCGCATCCCGGAAATCCTCGCCCGCGCCTGGAGCACGGCCACGACCGGCCGGCCCGGTCCGGTGGTAATCGCGCTGCCCGAGGACATGCTGACCAGCTTGACCGATGCCGCGCCGCTGACCGGCCCGGCCCGCGTGGCCGAGCCGGCGCCGACCACCGAAGCCTTGGCTGAGGCGCTGGCGATGCTGGAAGGGGCGGCACGCCCCCTGGTTCTGCTGGGGGGCTGCAACTGGACCGAAGCCGGGCAGAAAGCATTGCAGGACTTCGCCGAGAAGAGCGACATCCCGGTCGTCGCGGCCTTCCGCTATCAGGACCAGTTCGACAATTTCTCGCCGGTCTATGCCGGCGAGGCGGGTGTCGGCATGCCTGCGCATGTGCGCAAGCTGATCCTGGATGCCGATGTGGTCCTGGCGATCAATGTCCGCTTCGGAGAGATGACGACGGACGGCTACACGCTGCTGAACGTGCCGGTCCCGGCGCAAAAGCTGATCCATGTCCATGCCTCGGATCGCGAGATCGGCAAGATCTATCAGCCGACGCTCGGCATCCAGGCGGGGCCGAATGCCTTCGCCGCCGCCCTGCGCCCGGTGAAGGGCAACTGGGCCGAGTGGCGCGCGAATGGCCGCAAGGCCTATGACGATGGCTTCGAGGCGCCCGTCCAGCCCTCGCCCGTGGATATGGTCCTGGCCACCGCGCATCTGCGCGAGGTGCTGCCCGAAGACGTGATTCTGACCAACGGTGCGGGCAATTTCACGGTCTGGCCGAACAAGTTCTACAAGTTCGGACCCAAGGCGCGGCTGCTCGCGCCGCAATCCGGCGCGATGGGCTATGGGGTTCCGGCAGCCGTCGCCGCCAAGGTGGCCTTCCCCGAGCGCACTGTGGTCTGCTTCGCGGGCGACGGCGATTTCCAGATGAACTGCCAGGAGCTTGGTACTGCCATGCAGGCCGGTGCGCAGCCGATCATCCTGGTGCTGAACAACGGCATCTACGGCACCATCCGCGCCCATCAGGAGCGCAACTATCCGGCCCGCGTGTCGGGGACGGAACTTCAGAACCCCGACTTCGTCATGCTGGCGCAGTCCTATGGCTATCACGCCGAGCGTGTCGAGACGACCGAGGATTTCCCGGCGGCCTTCGCCCGCGCCCGCGCCTCGCGGACAGGCGCGCTGCTGGAACTGAACATTTCGCCCGAGGCGCTGACCCCGCGCCAAACCCTGTCCCAGATGCGCGAAGCCGCGCTGAAAGCAAAGGAAACCGCATGAGCGCCGCCCGTCAACAGATCCGGCTGGGTGCGGATATCGGCGGCACCTTCACCGACATCGCGCTGGATTGCCGCGGCACGATGTTTTCGACCAAGGTGCTGACGAATTACAGCGCGCCCGAACAGGCCATCCTGGACGGGATCGAGATCGTGACCCGAGAGGCGGGCATCGCTTCGTCCGACCTGGACATCGTGATCCATGGCACCACGCTTGCGACCAACGCATTGATCGAACGGCGCGGCGTCCGCACGGCCTTGGTCACGACCGAGGGATTCCGCGACGTGATCGAGATGCGGACCGAGAACCGCTTCGAGCAATACGACCTGAACCTGAAGCTGCCCACCCCGCTGATCCCGCGCGAGGACCGTTTCGTGGTCAAGGGCCGGATCGGGGCGCAGGGTCAGGAACTGGCGCCGCTGGACGAGGCTGCGCTGGAGGAGATCGCCGACCGGATCGCCGTCGAGGGCTTCGGCGCCGTCGCCATCGGGTTCATTCATTCCTACATGAACCCGGCACATGAACGCCGCGCCCGCGAAATTATCGCGGCCAAGGTGAACGTGCCGATTTCTATTTCCGCCGAGGTCTCGCCGCAGATGCGCGAGTTCGAACGGTTCAATACCGTCTGCGCCAATGCCTATGTGCGGCCGCAGATGGCCGATTACCTTGCGCGCCTACAGGTGAGGCTGAAGGAGATGGGGGCAGATTGCCCAGTCTTTATGATCCATTCCGGCGGCGGCCTGATCTCGGTCGAGACGGCGGCGGAGTTTCCGGTGCGCCTGGTTGAATCCGGCCCGGCGGGCGGCGCGATCTTTGCCGCCGATGTGGCGCAGCGTTTCGGGCTGGACACGGTCGTCAGCTACGACATGGGCGGCACCACCGCAAAGATCTGCCTGATCGAGGATTTCCAGCCCAAAACCGCCCGCACCTTCGAGGTCGCCCGCACCTATCGCTTCTGCAAGGGCTCGGGCATGCCGATCTCGATTCCGGTGATCGAGATGATCGAGATCGGGGCAGGGGGCGGATCCATCGCCTGGGTCGATGCCATGGGCCGCATCCAGACCGGCCCGGAATCGGCTGCCTCGGAGCCCGGCCCGGCCTGCTATCAGCGCGGGGGGATGCGTCCGGCGATCACCGATGCCGATCTGGTGCTGGGCAAGCTCGACCCCGACAATTTCGCCGGCGGCGCGATCAGGCTGTCGGTGGCGAATGCCGAAGGCGCCATCGCCCGCGACGTGGGCGACAGGCTGAATCTGCCCGCCGAGGCAGCCGCCTTCGGCATCGTCGAGGTGGTGGACGAGAACATGGCCAATGCCGCCCGCGTCCATGCGGTCGAGAACGGCAAGAACATCTCGGACAACATCATGATCGCCTTCGGCGGCGCGGCGCCGCTGCATGCCGCGCGGCTGTGCGAGAAGCTGGGGATCGACGAATGCCTGATCCCGCCCGGCGCTGGCGTGGGTTCTGCCATCGGCTTCCTGAAGGCGCCGTTCGGCTATGAGGCGCTGGCCTCGAAGATCGTGCGTCTGTCGGAATTCGATCCTGCGCAGGTCAATGCGCTGCTGGCAGAACTGAAGACCACCGCCGAGGGCTTCGTCCGCGCCGGGACCGATGGCACGATCCAACGTGAGATCACCGCTTTCATGCGCTATGTCGGCCAGGGCTGGGAGATCCCGGTCGCGCTGCCCGACCGCGATTTCACCGCCGGGGATGTCGAAAGCCTGCGTGACAGTTTCCGCGAGAATTACGCCCGCTTCTTCGGGCGCGCCATCGACGGGCTGGACGGGCTGGAGATCGAGATCGTCACCTTCTCGGTCAAGGCGCAGGATGAACGCAGTGCGCCCGAGCGACTGGAGATCACCCGCGGCGAGGACCGGCCGGAAACTCCGGTTACCCGCGCGGTCTTCGACCCGGCGCAGGGCGAAATGCTGACGACCGCCATCGTTGAGCGCCAAAGCCTGACCCCCGGCGCCCGCGTCAGCGGCCCGGCCGTGATCGTCGAGCGTGAGACCTCGACCGTCGTCACCTCGCCTTTCGATGTGGTGATGCAGGCCGACGGCACCCTTCTTCTGACCCGCAAGGAGATCGCGGCATGAACGCCAGGACCCAAGATGCGACCCAGGAAATCCGCATGCAAGTCATGTGGAACCGGCTGATCTCGGTGGTCGAGGAACAGGCGATGACGCTGCTGCGCACCGCCTTCTCGACCTCGGTCCGCGAGGCGGGCGACCTTTCGGCCGGCGTTTTCGACCCGCAGGGCCGGATGCTGGCGCAGGCCGTCACGGGGACGCCGGGGCATGTGAACACCATGGCCGAGGCCGTGCTGCATTTCATCGCCGAAATCGGGCACGACGACATGTTCCCCGGTGACACCTATGTCACCAACGACCCCTGGAAGGGCACCGGGCACCTGCACGACATCACCATGGTCTCGCCTTCGTTCAGGGGCGATGAACTGGTCGGTTTCTTTGCCTGCACGGCCCATGTCGTCGATGTGGGTGGACGGGGTTTCGGGGCGGACGGCAAGTCGGTCTATGAGGAAGGCATCCAGATCCCGATCATGAAATTCGCCGAACGCGGCGAGGTGAACCGGGATCTGATCCGCATCCTGCGCACCAATGTCCGCGAGCCGAACCAGGTGGTGGGCGATTTCTTCTCGCTGGCGGCGTGCAACGATGTCGGCCACCGTCGGCTGATCGCGATGATGGAAGAGATCGGGCTGGAGAATCTCGACAACCTGGGCGAGTTCATCTTTTCCCGCACCCGCGCCGCCACGCTGGAACGCATTCGCGCACTCCCCAAGGGAAGCTGGTCGAACGAGCTCTGGACCGATGGCTATGATGAGCCGGTCAAACTGGCCGCCACCGTGAGTTTCGACGAGGATGTCGTGCATATCGACTTCACCGGCACCGACGGGCAGAGCCGCTGGGGCATCAACGTGCCCCTGATCTATACCAAGGCCTATGCCTGCTACGCGCTGAAATGCGTGGTGGCGCCGGATATTCCGAACAACTGGGCCTCGCTGGAGCTGTTCACGGTCTCTTCGCCGGTCAATATCCTGAACGCCGAACGTCCGGCTCCGGTCAGCCTGCGCCACGTGAACGGCCATATGGTGCCCGACCTGGTGCTGGGTGCGGTCGCCAAGGCGATGCCTGGCCAGATACTGGCCGAGGGCGCTGCGGCCTTGTGGAACATCCACATCTCGGCCCGCCCGGTTGCCGGGCAGGAAGGGCGCCGCGCGGAAATCCTGATGTTCAATTCGGGCGGCATGGGCGCGCGCCCAGGACTGGATGGGCTGTCCGCGACGGCCTTCCCCTCGGGCGTCATGACTATGCCGATCGAGGCGACCGAGCAGACCGGCCCGGTCACTGTCTGGCGCAAGGAATTGCGCCCGGATTCAGGAGGGGACGGCGAATATCGGGGCGGGTTGGGCCAGATCATCGAGATCGAGGCGGCGCCGGGCCATGAGTTCGACTTTTCGGCCATGTTCGACCGGGTGGGCCATGCCGCCAGGGGTCGTGACGGCGGGAAAGACGGCGCGCCGGGCAGGGTTGCGCTGGATGACGGCACGGAACTGAAGCCCAAGGGCTGGCAGCATGTGCCGGCCGGGCGCCGGCTGATCCTGCAACTGCCCGGCGGTGGCGGTTTCGGCGACCCGGCGCGGCGCCACGCCGAGGCGCGGACCGAGGATGCCTACAAGGGCTATGTGACGGAGAAGGGCAAATGAGCTATGTGGCAGACCGTCTTGCGGCGGTGAAACCCTCGGCCTCGATGGCCGCTTCGCAGGCGGCCAAGGCGCTGCGGGCGACCGGCGTTGATGTGATCGACCTGGGCCTGGGCGAGCCGGACTTTCCGACACCCGCCCATGTCGCGGAAGCCGCGCACAAGGCGGCGCTGGCGGGCGAGACGCTGTATACCGCCGCCGCCGGCACACCGGCGCTGCGCCAGGCCGTAGCCGAGAAGTTCCGGCGCGAGAACGGCCTCGACTACGGTCCCGACGACATCGTGGTGGCGAATGGCGCCAAGCAGATCATCTTCAACGCGCTGATGGCGACGCTGAACGACGGCGACGAGGCGATCCTGCCCGCGCCCTATTTCGTCAGCTATCCCGAGATGGTGAAGCTGCTGGGCGGCGTCCCGGTGATTGCCGAATGTCCGGCCGAGACCGGCTTTCGCCTGACGCCCGAGGTTCTGGAAGCCGCGATCACCCCACGCACGAAGTGGCTGTTCCTGAACATGCCCGGCAATCCCTCGGGCGCGGTCTATTCGCGGGACGAGTTGCGTGCGCTCGGCGCGGTGCTGGCGAAGCATCCGCAGGTGCTGATCCTCTCGGACGAGATCTATGAGCACATCATTTTCGACGGGCGCGCATTCGTCAGCTTCGGCGCGGCCTGCCCGGAGCTGAAGGACCGTAGCCTGATCGTGAACGGCGTCGCGAAAGCCTATGCCATGACCGGCTGGCGCGTCGGCTATGCAGCCGGTCCCGCACCGCTGATCAAGGCGATGAACACGGTGCAGAGCCAGAGCGTGACCTCGGTCGCCGCGCCCATGCAGGCCGCCGCGCTGGCCGCCCTGACCGGCCCGCAGGATTGCATCGCCCAATTCCGCGAGGCTTTCCAGCGCCGCCGCGACCTGGTGGTAGCGGGGATCGCGAAAATCGACGGGCTGACGCTTCCGGCCCCCGAGGGCGCGTTCTATGCCTATATCGGCTGCGCGGACCTGATCGGCCGTCGCACGCCCAAGGGCGAGGTGCTGGCCGATGACGTGGCCGTGTCGAACTATCTGCTGGCCGAGGGTCATGTCAGCTCGGTGCCCGGCTCGGCCTATGGGCTGGCGCCCTTTTTCCGCATCTCGACCGCGACCAGCGACGAGATCCTGACCGAGGCCATCGTACGGATCGCCCGTGCCGTGGCGGCGCTTGAACCAGCCGAGGTGACCGCATGACCGCCCCGCGTTTCGACACCATCCTGATCACCGGGGCCGCCGGCCGTCTGGGCAGCGAACTGCGCCGCGGCCTCGCGCCGCTGGCACGCAGGTTGCGCCTTGCGGACGTGGCAGAGATCAAGGACATCCAGCCCAACGAAGAGGTTGCCGTTTTCGACCTGGCCGACGAGGCCGCAGTCCTGCAGGCGACCGAGGGCGTCGATGCCATCGTCCACTTCGGCGGCGCGCCGCTGGAGCGCCCCTGGGACGAGATCCTGAACTCCAATATCCGCGGCAGCTACCACATCTATGAGGGTGCGCGTAAGAATGGCGTCAAAAGAGTGATCTACGCCTCGTCAGTCCATGCCATCGGTTATCACCGGCTGGAGGATCATATCGACGCCGATGTCCGCCAGCGGCCGGACAGCCTCTACGGGCTGTCGAAATGCTTCGTCGAGAATCTGGGCCAGCTTTACTGGGACAAGTTCGGCATCGAAAGCGTCGCCCTGCGCATCTTTTCGTCCTTCCCCGAGCCTGCCGACCGGCGGATGTTGTGGTCCTGGCTGTCCTTCGACGACTGCGTGCGACTGGTTACGGCCAGCCTGACCGCGCCGCGTGTCGGCTGCACCATCGCCTTCGGCATCTCGGACAATGCGGTGAAGCCGGTGGACAACCGGCTGGCCGGGCACTTGGGCTATCACCCCCAAGACAATACTGAAGGTTTCCGGGCCGCCATGGAAGCCAAAACCGACCCCGCCGATCCCCATGCCCCCGCCGTGCAATGCCTTGGCGGCTGGTTCGTGGACCTGGGCCACCCTGACGACGAGGCAGCGCAATGAAGGACAGCTATGACGTGGTCATCGTCGGCGGCGCCGTCATCGGCTCGGCGGTGGCCTATTTCCTGACCGCGAACCCGGACTTCAAGGGCTCGGTCCTGGTGGTCGAGCGCGATCCCACCTATCTGAAGGCCGCGACCTCGCTGTCGTCTTCGTCGATCCGGGTGCAGTTCTCCAACCCGGTGAACGTGAAGATCAGCCAGTTCGGCAGCGCGTTCATCCGCGACTTCGCCGAGACGATGCAGGTGGCGGACGAGCCGAAGCCTGACCTGAACTTCCATCCCGGCGGCTATCTGTTCCTGGCCAATACCGAGGATCAGGCGCGCACCCTGCGCGAGAACCACGAGGTCCAGCGGGCCTGCGGCGCCGATGTGGTGTTGTGGGGGCAGGAAGAGCTGGCCCGCGCCTTCCCGCATCTGAATGTCGACGACATCCTGCTGGCCTCCTATGGGCAATCGGGCGAAGGCTGGTTCAACAACACCGGCCTGATGTATGGCTTCAAGGCCAAGGCCCGCGAGCAGGGCGCGGAATATGTCACCGACGAGGTGGTGGCGATCGGTCGCGACGGTAACCGCGTCTCGACGGTCACGCTGAAATCCGGCGCGGTGATCCATGCGGGAATGATCGTGAACGCCTCGGGCCCGCGTGCGGCGCTGACGGCGCGGATGGCCGGCCTCGACGTGCCGGTCGAGCCGCGAAAGCGCACCCTGTTCGTCTTCGATTGCGCGAAGACCCCCGAGGGCACGGCCCAGGTCAACGAAGGCCGTCTGCCGCTCATGATCGACCCCTCGGGTGTCTTCTGTCGCCCCGAGGGCCGGTTCTTCCTGACCGGCTGCCCGCCGGTCGAGGATCCGGCGGTGGATTGGGACGATTTCGAGCCGCGCTACGAAGAGTTCGAGGAGATCATCTGGCCGGCGCTCGCCGAACGCTCGCGAGCCTTCGAGGCGATCAAGGTGGTGAACCAATGGGCGGGCCACTATGATTTCAACACCTTGGACCACAACCTGATCGTCGGGCCACACCCGGAAGTGACGAATTTCATTTACGCCAACGGCTATTCCGGGCATGGCTTGCAGCAGGGGCCCGCGGCGGGTCGCGGCGTGTCCGAACTGATCTTCTATGGCGGCTTCCGCACGCTCGACCTGTCCGAAGTCGGCTATGAACGTATCGTCGAAAACCGGCCCTTCCTGGAAAAGGCGGTCATTTGATCGCCGGAAAAAGGCGAAGGAACCATGCGTTTGAAACGCTGGATTGACAGAAACTCGGGGCGGCGATGAGCGACCGCCCCTTTCGCCTGCCGCCGTTGAACGCGCTGCGCGTCTTTCACACCGTCGTGCGGCATCGCAGTTTTCGCGCGGCCGCCGATGAACTGCTGGTGACGCCCCAGGCCGTCAGCCAGCAGATCAAGCTGCTGGAGGAAACCCTGGGGCTTGAGCTGTTCGAGCGCAAGGGCCGCGTCATCGAGCCGAACGAGCAGGCAATCCTGCTGGCGCATTACATCCAGTCCGCCTTCGAGGAGATGGAGGAGGGCGTACGCCGCGTCACCAAGGTCGGGCGGCGGATCCGGATCAATGTGAATGCCAGCCCCTATTTCGCGACACGCTACCTGCTCGACCGGCTTGCGAGGTTCCGGGAAACCATGCCCGACGCCGACCTGCGCCTGACGACCATGGTCGATCTGCCCGATTTCGTGGCGGACGACGTGGATGTCGCCATCCAATGGGGCTACGGCACCTGGAAGCCTTATGAGGCGACCTTGCTGCTCTATGACTACAAGGAGATCTGCTGCACGCCGGAAACCGCCCGCAAGATCGCCAGCCCCGACGACCTGAAGGATCTGGCGCTGCTGCATCCGGTTCTGTCGGATCGACTCTGGCCCGATGTGCTGGCCCATCTGGGGGTGAAAGCCGAGGTTTCGCAGGCCGCCATCCGCTTCCAGGATGCCGCGACGATGCGGCGGGCGACGGTGGCTGGGCTGGGCGTCGGGCTGATTTCAACCATTGATGCGGAAGAAGATCTGAAACTGGGCAAGCTCGTCGCCCCTTTCGGCCGCGGGATCATGCGGGACATGCCTGCTGGACATGTGCCTGGCTTCTACCTGGTTCTGCCCAAGGCGCATCGCCGGGTCAGCGCCATTGCGGCATTCTGCAAATGGATCGCGGAAGAAGACTGGGCTCAGTCCTAGTTGATCCGCGACGGTGCGATGCACCGGTCTTCGCACAGGCGAGAGGCAAGAAAAACTTGTCGATCCCGTGCTTTTCTTGATTTGGTTGCGCCCCCCGATGCTGCACGCTCCTGCTTGAAAGGATACGCGCATGACTCAAGCTTTGGTAACAGGCGCCACGAGCGGTATCGGACGGGCAATCGCATTGTCTCTGAGGGATGCCGGTCACGAGGTGATCGCTGTCGGGCGGCAGCCTGAAGCGCTGGCGGATCTGGAAGCGCAGGACATAAGAAGCCTGCGACTGGATCTGGCTGATCCGAAGGCTCTCCGTTCACTCGCGGAATTGGAGCCGGACATTCTTGTCAACAACGCGGGCATGATGCCGGCGATGGTGAACTTCTGCGATCTGCCCGAGGACGATATGCAAAGGGCCATCGCTGTGAACCTGACCGCCGTGCTGCAACTGACCCGGATCGTCGCACCGGGCATGCGTCGGCGGGGCAGGGGTCATATCTTCTTTACCGGCTCGACCGCGGGGCATGCGCCGTTCCCGAACCTGGCCGTCTACTGCGCCACCAAGGCGGCCATCGGCGGTTTTGCCCAGGCCTTGCGGCTGGACCTGGCGCCGCATGGCGTGCGCGTGACCGAGATCGTCGCAGGTCGCGTTGAAAGCGGTCTCTACAAGGATCTGCTGTCCGAGGATGCGCGGGCCGCGATGTATGCCGACAATTCGGCTGTGCAGCCAAGCGACGTGGCTGCGATGCTGCTGTCGGTCTGGAAACTGCCGAAGGCTGTCGACGTAGCGCGTTTCGACATTCTTCCCACCCATCAGGCGACCGCTACCGGTTCGCAGAACAAGAAGTAAGGACAGGCACAGATGCAGGGACTTTCGGTGGTAATCGTGGGTGGTGGTGCCGGGTTGGGCGCGCTTATCGGCCGCATGGCGGTGGAAAATGGGGCTTCGGCCTTGGGGATCATCGACCTCAGCACCGATGCGGCTGAGGCGGCACTGGCCCCGGCGCGAGAGGCCGGCATTCCGGCTGCATTCGCTGCCTGCGATATCCGCACTGCCGATGCGGCCCATGCCGCGCTGGACAAGGTGGTCGACGAGTTGGGTGGGATCGACACGCTGGTGAACTCGGCCGCCATCTATCCCAGAAAGCCGATCCTCGAGATCACCGATGCCGATTGGGACGCCTCGAATGCAATCAACGTCAAGGGCAGTTACCACATGATGGTCGCGGCGATCCGCAGGATGCGGCAGCAGCCCCTGAACGGTCTGGTACGTGGGCGGATCGTCAACATCACCTCGGTCGACGCCTTCAAGGCGCATCCGCAGAATGCCCATTACGCCGCCACCAAGGCCGCCGTGGTCAGCCTGACCAAAAGCATGGCGCATGAAGTCGCCCCCGACGGAATTCTGGTCAATTCGGTCGCGCCGGCCGGCATGGCGACGCAAAAGGCCCGCGAGCTGGGATTCCTTGCCGAGCTGGCGAAGGCCAGCCCCCTGGGCCGCGGCGGCGAACCGGAAGAGATGGCGGAATGGGTGCTGATGGCCGGCGGCCCGAAGAACACCTATATGACCGGAGAAAACATAATTGTTTCAGGTGGTTACATTTACGCCTGACACTGTTTCCCTATCCGCGGCGCCAGAAGCGGAAAACCCGGCGCGAAACGCAGGCCGCGGCGGGATCAAGACCGAATGCCTGTAAACAAATGCCAACACGGGAGTGGGCTATGAACTGTTTTCTGAAAACCGGCATTGCCGCCGGTATCCTGACCCTTTCCGCCGCCGGAGCCTTCGCAGGGAACGGCGACACCCTGAAGACGGTGAAGCAGCGCGGCGAATTGCTGTGCCCGGGCCATAACGGCTCGTATCTGGGCTTTGCCGAAACCGACGATCGCGGCAACTGGAAAGGGATCGACATCGAACTGTGCCGCGCCATCGGCACCGCCATCCTTGGCGATCCGTCCAAGGTCCGCATCATCCCGCTGTCCTGGGAACAGCGTTGGCCGTCGCTGCAATCGGGCGATGTCGACATCATGATCAAGGCCTCGGGTGGCACGCTGAGCCGCGACACCGACCTGAACATGCAGTTCTCGAACTCCTACTATCTCGGCACGACCCGCGTCCTGGCCCATAAAGAGCTGGAGTTGGAAAGCCTCAAGGATGCCGAGGGCGGCACGATCTGCGTCATGGCGGGCACCTCGCAGGAAAAGCAGCTGACCTCATATCTGCAGCAGATCGGCATCGAGATGGAGATCGTCGCGATCGAACGCACATCCGAGCTGGAGGGAGCCTATTTCTCGGGCCGTTGCGACACCTACATCCAGTGGGGGCCGGTTCTGGCGGTGTCCCGCGCGGCATCGAACGATCCCGAGGCGCATGTCATGCTGCCCGACATCGTCGCGTTGGAGCCCTCGGTAATGTTGATGCGTCAAGGTGACGACAACTGGGTCGATATCGCGAACTGGACGCTGAGCGCGCTGCTCTTCGCCGAACAGGAGGGCATCACATCGGAAAACGTTGATGAGTTGAAGGCGAATCCGTCCACGGTCGAAGTTGGCAAGTTCCTTGGCGCGACGCCGGGCATGGGCGCGGGCTTGGGGCTGTCGGATGACTGGGCCTATAACGTGATCAAGAATGTCGGCAACTATTCCGAAATCTTCGAGCGCAGCCTGGGACAGGAATCTCCCTATAAGATGGACCGCGAACTGACCGCGCTGTGGAAGGATGGCGGCGTGCTGTTCCCCTACATCATCGACTAACGGGAGCAGGCAGTCCCGTAAATCGGGCAGAGCGACCCCTATCCCGATCGCTCTGCCACACGGTTTCACAGCGACATGTTGGAGGCTCTCTGCATGACAACGATTCCTTTCTGGCGCCGCAAGAAAATCCGCCGGCAGGTGCTTCAGGGCGCCTTTCTTGCGGCCATCGCCGCGATCCTGATCATCGGCGCGGTGACGGCGCAGAGGAACCTTTCCGCGCAGGGGATCTCGTCGGGTTTCGGCTTCCTGTGGCGTGCGACCGGATGGGAGATGGGGACTTCGCTGCTGCCGACGTCGCCCGGCGATCCCTATTGGTGGTTCATCTTCAACGGCATCCTGAATACGTTGCTGATGGGCTTCGTCGGGCTGTTCTGTGCCACCTTGCTTGGCCTGGTGATCGGCCTTGCGCGCAGCTCGAAAAATGCGCCGGCACGCCTGCTGGGCACGATCTATATCGAAATCTTCCGCAACATCCCGCTGATCGTGCAACTGTTCTTCTGGTATGCGGTGGTCACGCAACTGCCCAACCCACGCAATGCCATCCAGATCGGCCATGTCATGCTGACGGGGCGTGGGTTGCACTTTCCCGGCCTGAACGTGACCGTGCTGTCCGCCGTGGTTGCGATCGCGATCATGATCGCCGCACTGTTCGTCATCTTGTGGATCACGGTCGCACGGCGTTTCGGCAAGGTTGAGCCCGGTCGCCGTCGCGTGCTGAACCTGGGCGTTCTTATGACCGGCATCCTTGGCGCCGTGGTCGCGCTCTACTGGGGGCGTATCCCCGAGACCCCGCTGGTCAGCCTGCCCGAGTTGCGCGGCCTGAACATCCGCGGCGGCTTCCAGTTGCGGCCGGAAATCTATGCGCTGGCCTTTGCCATCACCGTCTATGGGGCGGCCTATATAGGCGAGATCGTCCGCGGCGGCTTCAAATCCGTAGGCCGCGGCCAGGTCGAGGCCGCGCAGGCGCTTGGCCTGTCGCCCTGGCGGGTGTTCAGCAAGGTTCGGATGCCTCTGGCCATCCGCGCCATGCTGCCGATCCTGATCAACCAATATGTCTGGCTGATTAAGGCCACGACGCTGGGGATCGCGGTCGGCTTTTCGGACTTCTTCATGGTCATCGCCGGGTCGATCACCCATTCGGGCCAGACGCTGGAACTGATCGGCATCCTGATGGCGGGCTTCCTGATCATCAACTTCTCGCTTGCCGCGGTGCTGAACCGCGTCAACCGCGCCATCGCCCTGAAGGGCAAGCAGATCGGAGTAGCGCAATGACCGATATTCCGATCCATGCCCCCGACCCGTCGCAACGCCTGTGGCGCCGGCTGCGAAGCGAATATTTCGCCTCGCCACTGGGTTCGATCCTCACGCTGGCCTGCGTCGCCATCCTGGGCCTGCTGCTGTGGTGGGTTCTGGATTGGGCGCTGTTCCGCGCCACCTTCGAAGCCGATGCCCGCGCCGAGGAATGCCGCGCGAATGGGGGTGCCTGCTGGGCGGTGATCGCCAACCGCTGGCGGCTGGTCATGTTCGGCATCTATCCCTATGACGAGCAATGGCGGTCCGCGCTGGCCTGCGTGATCGTCATCGCGACCATCGTTCTCAGCTGCCTGCCGCGCATGTGGGGCATCGGGCGGCTGGCCGCAATCTGGCTGATTGCCGCGCTGGCTTTCTATATCCTGATGAAGGGCGGGCTGCTGGGCCTGTCGCGGGTCAGCGAGGAGCAATGGGGCGGGCTTGCGCTGACTTTGTTCCTGTTCGTCTCGACTGTCGTGATCGGGATGCCGCTGGCGGTGATGCTGGCCCTGATGCGCCGATCCGAGATGCCGGTCATCGCCAGGGTCACCGGGCTTTTCATCGACGCCGTCCGTTCGCTGCCGCTGTTGGCGATCCTGTTCACCTTCGCCGTGGTGCTGCCTTTCGTGTTGCCCGCCATGCTGACGGGCGAAAAACTTTACCGCGTAATCGTGGGACTTGCGATCTTCTTCGCCGCCTATCAGGCCGAGATCATCCGCGGTGGGTTGCAGGGCACGGCTTCCGGACAAGAGGAGGCCGCCAAGGCGCTTGGCATTCCCTATCGTTACCGGATCAGCCGGATTGTCCTGCCCCAGGCCTTCCGTCTGGCGTTGCCCGCCACCATCAACCAGGTCGTGATTACTTTCATGGAGACCTCGCTGGTGGTGGTGGTCGGCTTCGTCGAGCTGCTCGCTGCGGGCAACGCCGCCTATAACACCGGCGAATGGAAGTTCGCCTATGTCGAGGTGTATGTTTTCATCTCGGCGATCTATTTCACCTTCGTTTTCGGCCTGTCCCGCTATGGCGCCTATCTAGAGCGGCGCATGAATGTCGGCCGCCGATAGGAGCCTGCCAGATGAGCAATCGCCAAGCCCCCGCCATCGAGATTACCGGCCTGAACAAGTTCTATGGCAGTTTTCACGCTCTGCGGGATGTCAATTTGACCGTATCCCGAGGAGAGAAGGTGGTCGTCTGCGGGCCGTCCGGTTCGGGCAAGTCGACCATGATCCGCTGCATCAACCAGCTCGAAGAACATGATGCCGGCACAATTCGGGTTCTCGGCACGGCGCTGGACGACAGCGTGGGAAGCATCGATGAGATCCGGCGCGAGGTCGGCATGGTGTTCCAGCATTTCAACCTGTTCCCGCATATGACGGTCATGGAGAACTGCACGCTTGCTCCAATGCTGGTGCGCAAGACCTCTCGCGCCGAGGCCGAGGCGACGGCGATGCGCTTTCTGGAAAAGGTCCGCATTCCCGATCAGGCCGACAAGTTCCCGGGCCAGCTGTCAGGTGGCCAGCAACAGCGCGTCGCCATTGCCCGCGCCTTGTGCATGAAGCCCGAGATCCTTCTCTTCGACGAACCTACCTCGGCGCTTGACCCCGAGATGATCGCCGAAGTGCTGGACGTTATGACCAGCCTCGCGACCGAAGGCATGACGATGATTTGCGTCACGCATGAGATGGGATTTGCCCGCAAGGTTGCGGATCGCGTGATCTTCATGGATCAAGGCGAGATCGTAGAGGAAGCTGCCCCCGATGTGTTTTTCGCGGCCCCGCGAAACGAGCGAACCAAGCGCTTCTTGTCGCAGGTGCTTGGTCATTGAGAGAGCGGCCGCCAGCGTGATTGCGGAACAATGAAATGGAAAATCAGAAAGCCAACGGGAGAATGATATGTTGAAGAAACTTGCGCTAGGTGCTGCATTGTCGATCATGGCTTGTTCAGCGCAGGCAGAGACAACCTGGATTATGGCTACGGGTTACACCGAAGGAAGTTTCTTTACGCAAAATATTCGGAAGTTCATAGAAGAGGTTGAGACCAAAACGGACGGGGAGTTGAAAATAGACCTCCGTCCGGCAGACAGTCTGATCAAGTTGGATGCAATAAAGCGTGCCGTTCAATCCGGTCAGGTTCAGATCGGAGAAATCAGGATGAGCTCATACGGAAATGAGGCGGAGATCTTCAATCTCGACAATATTCCGGGCGTTGCGTCGAATTTCGATGAAGCCTGGACCCTGATGGAAGCACAGAAGCCTTATTTCGACGATCTCTTCGGCAAGAACAACATGTCGGTGATCACTTATGTTGCTTGGCCCGGGCAAGGGTCAGGATTCATAACCAATAAATGACGGTTGCCGCGAGCGCGATGGCCGAGAGGAAGACCTTCGGGCATCTGTCGTATCGGGTTGCCACGCGCCGCCA
>NZ_JBGOSN010000039.1:0-3824 GCF_046335115.1 Paracoccus sp. P2
GCCATCGACCCGGCCCTGGTCGGCGGATCGGCGCTGTTCGGCCTGGGCTGGGGGCTCTCGGGATTCTGCCCCGGCGGCGCCATCCCCGCCATCGGCCTCATCCGCCCAGAACCCGTCCTCTTCTCCGCAACAATGGCCGCTGGAATCGCAATCGTCAAAACAGGGCAAAGGGTCCGCCGCAGATGCACCTGATCCACCGCCTGCCCATGCTGCAATGGGCGCGCGGCTATGGCGGGGCGCTGCTGAGCGCCGACCTGCTGGCCGCGGTGATCGTCACCATCATGCTGATCCCGCAGAGCCTGGCCTATGCCATGCTGGCCAACCTGCCGCCCGAGGTCGGGCTTTACGCCTCGATCCTGCCACTGGTCGCCTATGCGGTCTTCGGCACCTCGCGGGTGCTGGCGGTCGGGCCGGTGGCGGTGGTCTCGCTGATGACGGCCTCGGCCATCGGGCCGGTGGTGCAGGCGGGGCTGGCCGATGCGCTGAGCGCCGCCGTGGCGCTGGCGCTGCTTTCGGGCGCGATGCTGGTGGCGGCGGGCATCTTCCGCCTGGGGTTTTTGGCGAATTTCCTGAGCCATCCGGTGATGTCGGGCTTCATCACCGCCTCGGGCATCCTGATCGCGGCCGGGCAGATCCGGCACCTGCTGGGCCTGGGCGGCGGCGGCTCGACCCTGCCCGAGATCCTGCCCGCGCTTTTCGCCGGCCTGCCCCGGACCAATCCCTGGACGCTGGCCATCGGCGCCGGGTCGCTGGCCTTTCTTTACGCGGCGCGGCGCTGGGGCAGGCGCGGGCTGGTGCGGGCCGGGCTGCCCGGCTGGCTGGCCGACATGCTGGCGCGCGCGGCACCGATCCTGGCCATCGCCGTTTCCATCGCGCTGGCCAAGGCGCTGGACCTGGGCGGGCGCGGCGTGGCGCTGGTCGGTGCCATCCCCCAGGGCCTGCCGGGGCTGTCGCTGCCCATCCCGTCGCTTGATTTGCTGGCGGCGCTGGCGCCGGCGGCGCTGCTGATCTCGGTCGTGGGCTTCGTCGAATCGGTCTCGGTCGGGCAGACCCTGGCGGCGCGGCGGCGCGAGCGGATCGCCCCAGACCAGGAGCTGATCGGGCTGGGCGCCGCCAATATCGCCGCGGGGCTCAGCGCGGGCTATCCGGTCACGGGCGGCTTCGCGCGCTCGGTGGTGAATTACGACGCGGGGGCGCAGACCCCGGCGGCGGGAGTGTTCACCGCCATCGGCATCGCGCTGGCGGCGCTGTTCCTGACGCCGCTGCTGGCCGACCTGCCGCAGGCGGTGCTGGCAGCGACGATCATCCTGGCGGTGCTGTCGCTGGTCGATTTCCCCGCCATCCGCCGGGTGCTGGACTATTCGCCGCGCGATTTCCTGGCCATGGCGGCGACCATCCTGGTCACGCTGCTGGTCGGGGTCGAGCCTGGGATCAGCGCCGGGGTGCTGCTGTCGCTGGTCATGCAGCTTTACCGCAGCTCGCGGCCGCATTCCGCCGTGGTGGGCCAGGTGCCGGGAACCGAGCATTTCCGCAATGTCGACCGTCACCGGGTGCTGATCTGGCCCGAGATCCTGTCGCTGCGCGTCGATGAAAGCCTGTATTTCGCCAATTCCCGCTTTCTCGAGGACCGCATCGCCGCGCTGGTTGCCGACCGGCCGCGCCTGCGCCACGTCGTGCTGATGTGCCCCGCGGTCAACGACATAGACGCAAGCGCCCTGGAAAGCCTCGAGGAGATCAACCGCCGCCTGGCCGAGGGCGGGATCAAGCTGCACCTCTCGGAGGTCAAGGGGCCGGTGATGGACCGGCTGCGGCGCAGCGATTTCATGCGCCACCTGTCCGGCCAGGTGTTCCTAAGCCAGCACGAGGCCATCTGCCAGCTGCGCCGCGACCTGGGGCCGGATGCCGGCCCGGCGCAGGAAACGGGGCTGGCCTGTTACGGCGACGCGGCGCGGCTTTTGCGGGGCGGATAGGGCTCCGGCGGGGCGGGCCTTGTTTACCTACGCGCCTGCGAATATATCGGGGGGGGCAGCCCTGCCCGGAACCCCGAGGTTGACCATGTCCGGCACCGACCGCCAGATCGTCTGCACCGCCTGCGGCGCCACGAACCGCCTGCCGCCCGAGCGTGACGCGCGCGCGGCACGCTGCGGCAAATGCCGCGACGCGCTGTTTTCCGGCCATCCCGCCGATGTGGAAGGGGCGATGTTCCAGCGCCAGGTCGGCCGCAACTCGATCCCGGTGCTGGTCGATGTCTGGGCGCCCTGGTGCGGCCCCTGCCGGATGATGGCGCCCGAATTCGCCCGCGCCGCCGGCATGCTGGAGCCCGAGATGCGGCTCATCAAGCTGAACTCCGAGGCCGAGCCGCAGGTCGCCGCCGCCCTGGGTATCCGCGGCATCCCGACGCTGATCCTCTATCGCGGCGGGCGCGAGATCGCGCGGCAATCGGGCGCCATGGATGCCGCCTCGATCGCCGGCTGGGCGCAGGCGCAACTGGGCAACTGAACCGGGCGGTTGCCCGCCCTGCCCGCTCGGCTATGCTGGGCCGGACGGAAACGCGGGGGGGCGGCATGGGCCAGTTGATCGACGGCGTCTGGCATGACGAATGGTATGACACCGAAAGCAGCGGCGGGCGCTTCCAGCGCAGCGTGACCGCCTGGCGCAACTGGATCACCCCGGACGGCCGCCCCGGCCCCAGCGGCAAGGGCGGCTTCTGCCCCGAAAGCGGGCGCTATCACCTCTATGTCTCCTATGCCTGTCCCTGGGCGCATCGCACGCTGGTCTTTCGCGCGCTCAAGGGGCTGGAGCCGCATATCGGCGTCTCGGCCGTGCATCCCGACATGCTGTCCGAGGGCTGGACCTTCGCCACCGATTTCCCCGGCGCGACCGGGGATCGCCTTTACGGCCTGCCCTATCTGCGCGACCTCTACCTCAGGGCGGATCCGAAAGCCTCGGGCCGGGTGACGGTGCCGGTGCTGTGGGACAAGGCGCAGCAGACCATCGTCAGCAACGAAAGCGCCGAGATCATCCGCATGTTCAATTCGGCCTTCGACAGGCTGACCGGGAATGAGGACGATTACTGCCCGGCCGAGCTGCTGGACCGGATCGACGCGATGAACGAACGCATCTACGACCGGGTAAACAACGGCGTCTACAAGGCCGGATTCGCCACATCGCAGGCGGCCTATGACGAGGCGGTCGGCCCGCTTTTCGAGACGCTGGACTGGCTCGAGGGTCATCTGTCCGCCAACCGCTATCTCTGCGGCGCGCGGATCACCGAGGCGGATTGGCGGCTTTTCACCACCGCGCTGCGCTTCGACCCGGTCTATCACACGCATTTCAAATGCAACCGGCGCTGGCTGCGGGAATATCCGAACCTCTGGGGCTGGACGCGCGAGCTTTACCAATGGCCCGGCGTGGCCGAGACGGTGCATTTCGACCATATCGTGCGCCATTACCACTATAGCCACGACACGATAAACCCGCATCGCATCATCCCGATCAACCCGCTGATCGACTGGCAGGAGCCGCACGGCCGGGGCTGAGGGGCAGCCTTGCCAGGCGCCCGGCCGCCGCGGCGGATCCTTATCAGGCGGCGTGATTGCCGCGCGAATCCGCCATCCGCGCCAGCCGCCCGGCCAGCGATGGGCATCGCCACCTTGACCATGGGGGACGGCGCAGTCGCCCCCGTCTTCTGAACAGGTCGCCCGCGGCAGGACAGGCATCGGCGCCGGACCGGGGCCGGCCCCGGCACTGCCCCGATTGCGGCCCGGAACCGCAAGGGGCAAACCGTCCTGGCGGGGTTCGCGGCACGATCTCGGGGCAGCCGC
>NZ_JBGOSN010000039.1:3868-36518 GCF_046335115.1 Paracoccus sp. P2
TCGGCGCCGGACCGGGGCCGGCCCCGGCACTGCCCCGATTGCGGCCCGGAACCGCAAGGGGCAAACCGTCCTGGCGGGGTTCGCGGCACGATCTCGGGGCAGCCGCGCGCCTGCCCACGCAGGGTTTTGAACCGCGGGTTTTCCAGGAAAACCGCCATGATTATTGGGCTTGGCGGACAGCGCGAGAATTTTTCCCCGATGCCGTATTTTTCCGCTTGCACCCGCCGGCGCCCCCTCCTATACGACGCCTCACACGGGCGCCGGAGACGCCGCCCGAGACCTCCGGTGGGGCCATAGCTCAGTTGGTAGAGCGCTTGAATGGCATTCAAGAGGTCAGGGGTTCGACTCCCCTTGGCTCCACCAATTCTCTCGCACATTTCGATGTAATATCAGCCGGTTAGACGAATGCCGCCGCGTGCCACCCCACGCTCGCCCCCACACCCGAAAAAAGATGCCGCTGGATTTCGCTGGACGTTCAGCGACCCGTGTAGCCCGGAAGCGAGCCGGATCGAGGTGTCAGATTCGGGGCGCAGCTAGGAGCCTTCGCGCCCGTTCCAGAGGCCGAAGCGGCAGGCATCATTTCAAACCCGGAGCAGTTAGGCCAGCCGTGACGCGGGCTATTCCGATGCGGTGTCCATCAAGTAGCGATAAGGATGGCCGAGAAGGCCAATCGGTTCTGGCTGCGCTTTTCCGAATGCCGTCGATCTGCGCAGGCTCGGTCGGATAGCCGTTCGAGGCGTGGCGGATCAGCCCGGCCCGGAAGGCCCGCAGGTCCAGCAGCCACCACAGGTCGAACCCCGTCCCGGAGGCATTGGCGTGGCCATAAAACAGCCAGTCGCCCTCGCCGTTCACAATCTTGGCCAGTCCGGTCGGATTGCCCGAGGGCCGGCGCGAGCGGATAGTGAGGTCGCAGGGATAGCGGCCGGCATAGCCATGGCGCTGCACCCTGGCGGCTATGCGCATGTCCCGGCCGTCCAGCATCAGCAGATCGGTGGCGTGGCGGGTGTCGAGGTAATCTGGCGCGACCCGCAGCAGATGCGCACCGACGATGCGGCGGATCTCGGAGATGAAGCGAACCTTGAGGCGCGCGTCAGCATGATATGCGCGGCTTCATAAAGCGCGTTACGCACCATGCCGTCACCGACCCTGGTGATACCGCCATCTCTGTCGGTCTCGCCCGACCGATATTTTCCGGGCAGCAATCGGAAGTAGGCACCAACGGCTTGGAACCTGGAAAACCGCCCTGGATCGTCAACCGCAGAACGATAGGTCAGCGCAACCAAGGCTCCGACACCAGGCAGACTCATCAGCCGATGGCAAACAGGTTCGACACGGGCGATCTTCAACATCGCAGGGTGCAGCCGGGTAAATTCCTCCCACAAGGCGGCGCGCGCCTTCAGCATCGGACCGATGACCGTCGCCAGCATGTCATGCCCTTCGATGAGCTCGCGAATACGGGCCTCGAAACACCCGTGGCTTACCTCGCCGACCTTGAGCCCGTAGCCACGTGAGGCATGCCGCGGATGCTGGGTTCGACATCGCGCAGCTTGGCCTGCAACAGCTTGCGGCCGACCAGCAACGCCCGCGTCGCCTGGCATCTGCCGACTTCGCATGCACAGGGCGGAACCAGTCCATGCGCAGCAATTGCGCGATTCCACGCGCGTCCCTGCGGTCCGCCTTCACCGTCATCGCCGACAGCGCAGCCTTCACATGCCGCGTTTCCAGCAACACCACGTCAAAACCTTTGACGACCAGACCCTCACGCAACCATTGCGACAGAGGGCCTGCCTCGAGACCGATCCTGGCGACTGGAAACCCAAGTTCGGCGAAGTGCCGCGAGAATGCCCCGGTTCGCTCGCCACTTTCGTTTCGCGCATGATCTTACCAGACGCATCCACCACGCAAACACTGCTCTGTTCCAGCGACACGTCGATTCCTGCATAATAAGTCCATGGCTGTTCCCCGTCTGATGCCTGGTGCCGAAACCAACGGACCCCGTTTCCGACATCATCACCCCGAGGGACAGCCACCTTCATGGCCACCAGAGGAACGCTGGCCCATTACGGCATCTAGGCAGGTTGAGGGGGCGGCTTGCGCCCCAACGTGCCGCTGCAGACAGGATCACAGCATGCAAATGTTCGCCCCCGACGCCCGATCAGCCGACCCGCTTCTTCGCCCCTTCAGCCTACGGGGGCTGGACCTGCGCAACCGCATCGTCAGCACCAGCCATGCCTCGATGCTGGACGATGGCGGAATGCCGGGCGAACGTTACCAGGCCTATCACGAGGAGAAGGCCAGGGGCGGCATCGGCATGACGATGATCGGCGGCTCGGCCATGATTTCGCGCGATTCCAGCTGGGGCGGGGGGCAGCTGAACCTGACGGATGACGCGGTCATCCCGCATCTGGCGGCGATGGCGGACCGGATCCATGCCCAGGGGGCAGCGATCATGTGCCAGATCTCGCATCTGGGGCGGCGGGCCACGGCGCTTGGCGGCGCCTGGCTGCCGGCCATTGCGCCGTCCCGGGTGCGCGAGACCCGGACCCGCAGCTTTCCGAAAGAGATGGACCGCGCCGATATCGACCGGGTGATCGCGGATTTCGCCGCCGCCGCGCGGCGCTGCCAGGAGGCGGGGCTGGACGGGGTCGAGACGCTGACCGGCGGGCACCTGATCGGCCAGTTCCTGTCGCCGCGCACCAACCGTCGCAGCGACGGCTTCGGCGGATCGGCTGCCAACCGCGCCCGCTTCGCGCTGATGGTGCACGAGGCGGTCCGCCGTGCCGTGGGCGACGATTTCGTGGTGGGCATCCGCTATGTCGTCGACGAAGGCGGCACGGACGGGCTGACCGCCGACGAAGCCCTTGAGATCGCCCGGATGATCCAGGCCGAGGGGCATGTGGATCTGTTCGACTGCATCTATGGCCGCATGGACAGCGACCTGCTGCTGACCGAGGACAACATGCCCGGCATGTTCCAGCCCCAAGCCCCCTATCTGTCGCATATCCGCGCCTTCCGGCAGGCTGTGTCGCTGCCGGTCCTGCACGCGGGCGGCATCCGCGACGTGGCCACCGCGCGCCATGTGCTGCGCGACGGGATCGCGGATCTGGTCGGCATGACGCGGGCCCATATCGCCGACCCGCATCTGGTCGCCAAGATCGCGGCGGGGGATGAGGATCGCATCCGCCCCTGCGTCGGCGCCTCCTATTGCCTGTATCGCAAGGCGCATTGCGTCCATAACCCCGCGACCACGCGCGAAACCACCCTGGGCCATGCCATTCCCCGGTCCCCTGCCCCGCGCCGCGCCATTGTCGTGGGCGGCGGCCCGGCGGGGATGGAGGCCGCGCGCGTGCTGGCCGAACGCGGCCACCGCGTCACCCTGATCGAGGCTGCGGCGCGCCTTGGCGGGCAGATCCTGGTGGCGGCCAAGGCACCGGGGCGCCGCGACCTGCTGGGCATCATCGACTGGCGGCGCAGCGAACTGGGCAGGCTGGGGGTGGATGTCCGCCTGAACACCTGGGCCGAGGCGGCCGACATCCTGGCCGAGGCGCCGGACATCGTCGTCGTGGCGACCGGCGGCATTCCCGACCTGGACTGGCTGGAGGGGGCCGAGCATTGCCACAGCACCTGGGATCTGCTGACCGGCGCGGTCGCGGCCCAGGGCGAGGTGCTGGTCTATGACGGCACCGGGCGGCAGGCAGCGCCGTCCTGCGCGCTGAAGCTGGCCGATGCCGGGCGGACCGTCACCCTTGCCACCCCCGACGCGGTCCCGGCGGCCGAGATGCCCTATCAGGACGCGACCAGCTTCCGCAAACGCTTCTACCAGGCAGGCCTCGCCACCCTGACCGATCACGCGCTGATCCGGGTCGAGCGCCGGGGCAACCGGCTGCGCGCCACCCTGCGCAACGAGATGACGGGGGCGGAACGCAGCCTGGACGCCGCGCAGGTGGTCGTCGAACACGGCACCCTGCCGCTGGATGATCTGTTCACCGAATTGCGCGAGTCAGGCGAAGGTTTCGCGCTGCACCGGATCGGCGATGCCGTTGCCAGCCGCGACCTGCACGCCTCGATCCTGGATGCCTATCGGCTGTGCCTGGGGTTGTGACGGCGGGCCTTGGGCGCAGGCCTTGGGGTGGGGTTTCACCCGGCCGCGCGCCCGGCAAAAGGTGGGTAAAACCCCACCCTGCAGGCCGCTTGCCCTTTCATGGGGTGTGACAGCGTTTCGAGAAGGGGCGGGCCTTACAGCCCGCCGAAATGGAACGCCTTGGTTTCCAGATATTCCTCGATCCCGTCCTGCGCTCCCTCGCGGCCAAGGCCCGAGGCCTTGACGCCGCCGAAGGGCGTTTCGGCATGGCTGACCGCGCCGGTGTTCAGCCCGACAAGGCCGAACTCCAAGGCCTCGCCCACGCGGAAGGCCCGCGCGATGTCGCGGGTGAAGAAATAGGCGGCCAGGCCGAAGGGCGTGCCGTTGGCGATGGCCAGAGCCTCTTCCTCGGTCTCGAAGCGGAAGATCGGGGCGACGGGGCCGAAGGTTTCCTCGGCGGCCAACTGCATCTGGGTCGTGGCACCGACCAGAACCACCGGATCGGCATAGGCATCGGGCAGATCGCGCGCGGCGGTGGCGCGGGTCGCGCCCTTGGACAGCGCGTCCTCGACATGGGCGCGGATCTTGGCGATGGCGGCGCCATTGATCATCGGGCCGATGGTCGTGCCCTCGGCCGTGCCGGGGCCGACCTGCAGCGCATCGACACGCTTCGCCAGCGCCGCGACGAAGGCGTCGTGGATGCCCGACTGCACCAGGATCCGGTTCGCGCAGACGCAGGTCTGCCCGCCGTTGCGGAACTTGGACAGCATCGCGCCCTCGACCGCCGCGTCCAGGTCGGCATCGTCGAAGACGATGAAGGGCGCGTTGCCGCCCAGTTCCAGCGACATGCGCTTCAGCGTCGGCGCGCATTGTTCGGCCAGCAGCGCGCCGACGCGGGTCGAGCCGGTGAAGGACAGCTTGCGCACCACCGGGCTGGCGGTCAGGGTGGCGCCGATCGCCTCGGGGCGGCCGGTCAGGATGTTGATGACGCCCGCCGGGATGCCCGCACGTTCGGCCAGCACCCCAAGCGCCAGCGCCGAATAGGGGGTGAGGTCCGACGGCTTCACCACCATCGTGCAGCCCGCCGCCAGGCCAGGGGCGACCTTGCGGGTGATCATCGCGATGGGAAAGTTCCAGGGCGTGATGATCGCGCAGACGCCCACGGGTTCCTTCATGGCAAAGACCTTCTTGCCCGGCACCGGCGAGGGGATGATCTTGCCGTTGATGCGCCGCGCTTCCTCGGCGAACCAGCGCAGGAAGGAGGCGCCATAAAGCACCTCGCCCCGCGCCTCGGCCAGGGGCTTGCCCTGTTCCGCGGTCAGGATCTGCGCCAGGTCGTCCGCGTGGTCCAGCATCAGCTGATACCAGCCCATCAAGAGGTCGGCGCGCTCGGCATGGGTGCGCTTGCGCCAGGCCACCATGGCGCGTTCCGCGGCGGCGATGGCCTGCGCGGTTTCATCTGCCGTGCAGTCGGGCATGGTGCCCATGGCGCGGCCGGTGGCGGGGTTCATTACCTCCATGTCGGGGCGGGCGATCCACTGGCCGTCGATCAGCGCGGCCTGGCGGAACAGGCCGGGATCGTTCAACTGCGGGCCGAAATCGGTCATCTGGTTCATGCGTGTTCCTCCAGCGCGGCCAGGACGGCTGCGGTAATGGCATCGGTGCCGTGCAAGCCGGGGCGGATGCCGATGCCCCGGGCGGTGGCGGATTCGATGGCGGCCAGCACCGCATCGGCGGCGGGCTTCTCGCCCAGGTGCTCCAGCATCATCGCCCCCGACCAGATGGCGGCGATGGGGTTGGCGATATTTTTCCCCGCGATGTCGGGGGCCGATCCATGCACCGGCTCGAACATCGAGGGGCCGCTGCGGTCGGGGCAGATATTGGCCGAGGCCGCGAAGCCCAGGCCGCCCTGGATCGCCGCGCCCAGATCGGTCAGGATGTCGCCGAACAGGTTCGAGGCGACGATCACGTCCAGATCCTGCGGCGCCATCACCATCTTGGCGGCCATGGCGTCGATATGCATGGGACTGACGGTCACGTCGGGATATTCGGCGGCAACCTGCTGCGTCACCTCGTCCCAGAACACCATCGAATATTTCTGCGCATTGGATTTCGTGACCGAGGTCAGGTGCCCGCGCCGCGCCCGCGCCTGTTCGAAGCCGAAGCGGATGATGCGCTCGACCCCCTTGCGGGTGAAGATCGCGGTTTCGGTGGCGACCTCGTTGTCGCGGCCCTGGTGGACGCGGCCGCCGGCGCCGGAATATTCGCCCTCGGTGTTCTCGCGGATGCAGAGGATGTCGAAGCCTTTCGCCCTCAGCGGGCCTTCCACGCCGGGCAGCAGCCGGTGCGGACGGATGTTGGCATATTGGTCGAAGGCCTTGCGGATCGGCAGCAGCAGCCCGTGCAGCGACACCGCATCCGGCACCGTGGCGGGCCAGCCGACCGCGCCCAGATAGATCGCGTCGAAGGGGCGCAGCTGCTCGATCCCGTCCTCGGGCATCATGCGGCCGGTCGCCAGATAGGTCTCGCAGGACCAGTCGAAGCGGGTCGGTTCCAGCGTGAAGCCGAAGCGCGCGGCGGCGGCGTCCAGCACCTGCATCGCGGCGTCGGTCACATCCACGCCGATGCCGTCGCCGGGGATCAGCGCGATCTTGTGGGCGGTCATGGTCTTCTCCTTCAGATGTCGATCAGCACCGATTTCGTGCGGCGGTTCGCGGCGAATGCCTCGCGCCCCAGATCCTTGCCAAGCCCCGACGCCTTCCAGCCGCCGGTCGGCAGGATATGGTCGCGCGACCGGCCATAGCGGTTGACCCAGACCGTCCCCGCTTCCAGCCGCCGCGTCAGGCGCAGGGCGCGGGACAGGTCGCGGGTGAACAGCCCGGCGCAAAGGCCATAGGTCGGGTGCTGGGCCAGGGCTAGCCCCTCCTCCTCGGTGTCGAAGGTCTGGAAGGTGGCGACCGGGCCGAAGATTTCCTCGGTCACGGCGGGATTGTCGGCCGAAACGCCGCCGATCAGGGTCGGCCGGTAGAAGCTGCCCTCGTGATCGAAGCGGGTGCCGCCGCACAGGATCTCGCCGCCCTGCGCCCGCGCCGCCTGCACGATGCCGTCGATCCGCCGCAGCTGCGGGTCCGAGATGATGGGCGAGAAGCCGGGGCTTTCCGCCCAGGTCGGCGCAGGCCGCGGCCTGGCGAAGCGGTCGGCCAGCCGCGCGGCCAGCGCATCGGCGATGCCGCGCTGCACGATGATGCGCGATCCGGCGACGCAGAACTGGCCGGCATTGGGCAGGATGCCGCGTTCCAGACAGGTGGCGGCCAGGTCGATATCGGCATCGTCGAACACCAGCATCGGGCTTTTGCCGCCCAGTTCCAGGGTCATCGGCTTGATGCCGGTGCGCGCGATATTCTCCATGATCGCCGCCCCCGCGCGGGTCGAGCCGGTGAAGCTGACCTTGTCGATGCCGGGATGGCCGGTGATTGCCGCCCCAGTGACCGGCCCGTCGCCCAGGACGACATTGACCAGCCCCGCGGGAATGCCTGCACGCACCGACAGTTCGGCCATGTAAAGCGTGGACCAGGGCGTCATCTCGGACGGTTTCAGCACCACGGCATTGCCTGCGGCCAAGGCCGGCGCCAGCTTCCAGCCCGCCATAGAGATCGGGAAGTTCCAGGGCGCGATGGCGCCGACCACGCCATAGGGCTCGGCGGCGATGAAGCCCAGGCTGCCCGCGCCCGTGGGCACCAGGTCGCCGCCTTCCTTGTCGGCGAATTCGGCAAAGAAGCGGATCTGTTCTGCCGTCACCGGCACGTCGCCCGCGGCCACATGCGCGACCGGGCGGGAGGAGCAGACCGCCTCCAGCCGGGCGAGCGCCGGGGCCTCGGCCTCGATCAGGTCGGCCCAGGCATGCAGCGCGCGCAGACGGTCGCGGGGATGCAGGGTCGCCCATCCCGACACGGCAAGCGCCCGCCGCGCCGCCGCCACCGCGCGGTCCACCATGGCCGCATCGGCTACGGGGATATGGCCGATCACCCGGCCGCTGGAGGGGGCGCGCACCTCGAGCCGCGCCTCGTCCTCGACATAGGCGCCGTCGATGAAATGGCCTGCGGGCAGGGTCAGGGACAGGGGATCGAAGGCAAGGGTCATGGCATCCTCGGCTGTTGGGACAAGGGTGGCGCGGGGCGGCCGGCGAAAGCTGCCGAAGGGGCGCATCGGGCAGCAGAAATCACCGTGCCGCACCGAGGCACGGAAGATTATGCTGTCAGTCCTCCAGCAACGCGCAGACGGGCACCGGGCGCACCGGGGGCTGGCCGCGCAGCCGGCCCACCTCCTGCGGAGCAAGACCGGCGTGGCGGGCGATCAGCGCGGCGGCGGCAAGCTGGCAATAGCGGCCCTGGCAGCGACCCATGCCGATGCGGCCCAGGGATTTCACGCGATTGGCCTCGGCCCCACCCAGCCCTGCGGCATCCCGCATCTGTCCCAGGGTGATGCCTTCGCAGCGGCACAGGACAGCCGTGTCGGGCAACGCGTCCAGTTGCCCCGAAGGCCAGGGAAAGGCCCGCGCCATCGCGGCGGCAAAGCGGTGCAGCCGCCGGGCGCGGCGCAGCAGCGCGCGCGTGCCGGGCGTGGCGGTCCCCAGGTCGTTCAGGCAGGCATTGGCGGCCAGGGCACCCGCGACCTCGGCGCCGTCCGCGCCCAGGATGCGCAGCCCGTCTCCGGCCAGATAGAGGCCCGGCCCCGCCCGGCCCATCTCGTCCGCGACCGGCAGCCATTGCGCCCAGGTGTCCGACCACGCAAAGCGCGCGCCCGCCAGGTCGGCCAGTTGCGTTTCCGCCCGCAGGTGCCAGCCAAGCGCCACCGCGTCGCATTCGGTGACCTGCGCCCGGCCCCCGCCATCGCGCCAATGCACCGCGTCGTCCGTGATCCGCTCCAGCCGGACGCCGGCGTGATAAAGCCGTCCAAGCCGCGCCCGCATCGCCAGCCCGCGCGCCGTCACCGCCGGGCGGGCCAGGGCCATGCCGATGCCGCCCCGCATCTGCGTCGCCAGGGACGAGGTGTCCAGCACCGCCGCGACCCCTGCCCCCGCCGCCAGCAGCTGCGTCGCCACCAGGGTCAGCAGCGGCCCCGATCCTGCCAGCACGATCTGCCGCCCGATGGCCACGCCCTGCGCCTTCAGCGCGATCTGCGCCGCGCCCAGGGAATAGACCCCGGCACGCTGCCAGCCATCCACCGGGACCAGGCGGTCGGTGGCCCCCGTCGCCAGGATCAGCCGGTCATGGGGAATGCGTACCGCGCCGACATGCGCCACCCCGTCGCGGATCGCATGGACCGAGGATTGCGGGCGATAATCCACCTGCCCCGCCGCCACCATTCCGTCGAACAGCGCGTGCAGCGCCCGCGCCTTCCCGGCCTCGGAGCCATAGAGCTTTTCCGGCGGCCGGGTAAAGCCCTCGGGCGGGCGGCGATAGATCTGGCCGCCGGCCCGCGCGGCTTCGTCCACCACGACCGGGCGCAGGCCCGCGCGGACCAGCCGCTCTGCCGCGCGGATGCCCGCAGGCCCGGCGCCGACGACCAGCACCCGCGTCATGCGGGCCACCCTTGCGGCGCCTCGGAAAGCAGCCGCATCCCCGCCGCAAGGGGCGTCGAGCAGGCGCGCAGGCGCGAGCCGTCCTCGGCCCAGATCCAGCAGTCCTGGCAGGCGCCCATCAGGCAGAAGCCCGCGCGCCGTTCCGGCCCGAACTCGGCCGGGCGCAGCGATCCGGCGCCGGTCAGGATCGCGGTCAGCACCGTGTCGCCCATGAGCCCGGTCATGTCGTGCCCGTCGAAACGGAAGGCGACCGGCGCGCGCCCCGTCTCGGCCAGCCGGACCAGTTGCCCGGTCATTCCGCGGCCTGCGCAAGGGCCGGGCGCGGCAAGTCGGGGAAACGCGCGCAGACGGCATCGAAGGCGCGGTGCACGGCCTCGGGGCCATTGCCCTCCATGCGGCGGAAGATCTCGGTCTTGGCGAAGAAGCGCCAATGGATCGGCAACGCCGCCAGGATCTCCGTCAGGGTCTCATAGGCGGCATGGGTCCAACGCGCCTCGAAACCGTCGCGTTCGGGGCCGAAATGGAAATGCCCCTGATGTTCCGTCGCCTGCGCCCTCTGCGCCGCCGTGGCATCGGCATCGCCGACGACCACGCCGTAATCGCGCCGCGCCGCATCGGCCGAGACATAGCCCCGCGCCACATCCTGCTCGACGCGCCAGACCTCGCGCTCGAAGGGGTTGCCGCGCCCGCCGCCCCCGGCGGAACGGATCATCAGCACATCGCCGGGGCCAAGGATCGCGGTGTCGGCAGAGCCGGTACGCCGTTCGTCGGGCGTTCCGGGGTTCACGATCATCTCGGCCAGGCCCGCCGCCTTGCCGCCCAGGATCCCCCAGGGGCGGAAGACGCTGCGGTCGCGGTTGCGCGCGGTGATGCGGCTATCGGGAGCGAAGACGCGGAAGGCCATCTCGGTGGCCAGCCCGCCCCGCCAGCGACCGGCCCCGCCGCTGTCCTGCGCCAGGCCGTAGCGGACGAATTCCACCGGCACCTCGGTCTCGGTGATCTCGATGGGGGTGTTCTTCAAATAGGCCGCGTCCGCGCCCGAGCCGTTGGTGCCGTCGCGCCAGGGCATGCCGCCGCCGCCGCCCACCACCGGGTTCACGGCGGCGATGACGGTCTTCTGCGTGCGCTCGTCCCGCGTCATCACGTTGATGATGCAGTTGTTGCCGGCGGGCGCGGCGGGCATCCGGTCGGGAATGGCCTGCGAGAATGCCCCGAAGATCACCGACCGCAACCGCGCGCAGGTCAGCGACCGCATCCCCACGGCGGCGGGCGCGACCGGGTTCAGCACCGTGCCTTCCGGCGCGATGCAGGTGAAGGGCCGCGTCAGCCCGGTGTTCAGCAGGATGCGCGGGTTGAGCGTATAGAGGACGTAATAGACCCCCACCAGCAGCATGGTATGGCGCGGATCCCCGCCCGAAGGCACGTTCAGCGAACTGCCAAGCTGCGGGTCCGATCCGGTGAAATCCAGCACCGCGCTGTCGCCGCGGATCTTCAGGGTCAGGTTCAGCCGGCAGGGATTGGCCTGGTCGCTGTCCTCGTCGGCGTAGTCGGCAAACTGGTAATCCCCGTCCGGGATCGCGCGCAGGATGTCGCGGGCCTGCGCCTCGGCTTGGTCCTTCAGGGCTGCGACGCCCTGGACGAAGCCCTGCTTGCCGAACCGGGCGATCATCTGATGCACCTTGCGCTCGCCGGTGTTCAGCGCGCCGACAAGCGCCTTGATGTCGCCGATGTTCAGCGCGGGCTTGCGGACATTGGTCTGCATGATCCGCAGGATCTGCTCGTCGAAGACGCCTTCGTTGACCAGCTTCATCGGCGGGAAGCGGATGCCTTCCTGATGGATCTCGGTCAGGGAGCGGGACAGGGACGCCGGCACCGCGCCGCCCATGTCGGTGTTGTGGATATGCCCGCCGGTCCAGGCGACGATCTCGCCATCCGCGAAGACCGGCTTCCACAGGTGGGTGTCGGGGGCATGGGTCGCGACATGGCCGGAATAGGGGTCGTTGGTGAAGGCCACGTCGCCCGGGCGGTAATCGTCCACCATGGCGATGGCCCGGCCATAGGTCAGGCCCGGATACCAGGTCGCGCCCAGGTCCATCGGCACCGCGAAGGTGTCGCCGCCCTTGTCCATCAGCATGACGGTGAAGTCCTGCGTCTCCTTGACGAAGGCGGAATGGGCGGTGCGGTGCAGCGTATGGGCCATGTTCTCGGCCGCCGCGCGGGCGTGGTTGGCCAGGACCTGAAGCGTCATCTTGTCGAACATGGGCTTACTCCGCAAAGCTCAGGTGGATGTTCAGGTGGTCGTCCACCCGGGCCGCCGCGCCTTCGGGGATCGCGAAGGTGGTGTCTTCCTGCGCGACGATGGCGGGACCGTGGAAACGCGCGCCCCCCGTCAGGTCCGCGCGGTCATAGAGCGGGATCTCCTGCCAGGCCCCCAGATGCACCGGCACATGGCGCGCGGGCCGGGCGGGGGCGGGGTCGCCCGTCTCTGTCGGAAATTCGGGCTTCGGCCCGGCACCGATGGCGGACAGGCGCAGGTTCACGATCTCGATCCGGCCCTCGGGGTCGTCGAAATCGTAAAGACGCAGATGCGTGGCGTGGAAGGCCTGCGCGATGCGGGCGGGATCGTTCAGCCAGGCGGGTTCCAGATCGACCTCGATCTCGTAGCTTTGGCCGGCATAGCGCATGTCGGCGGACAGGCGCAGGTCGGCGGCGCCGTGATGGCCCTGGGCGGCCAGCCAGGCGCGACCGTCATCGGTCAGCGCCCGGAACGGCGCGGTCAGATCCGCGCCCAGATCGGCAAAGACCGTGCGGATGAAGTCGCCGCGCAGATCGGCCACCAGACCGCCAAGCGCAGAGACCACGCCCGGACGGCGCGGGGCGATGACGCGCGAGATCCCCAGTTCGCGCGCCAGGAACGCCCCCAGCATCGGCCCGCCGCCACCAAAGGGCATCAGAGCGAAATCCCGCAGATCGACGCCGGCCCGCGAGGACAGCTTCTCGACCTCGACGAACATCTCGGAAATCGCGATGTCGAGGATCGCCTGCGCGGTTTCCTCGGGGCTGCGGCCAAGCTGCTCGGCCAAGGCAGCAACGGCCTGCCGGGCCAGCGCCACGTCCATCTGCAACTGGCCGTAGGCCATCTGGCTGTGGCCCAGCCAGCCGCAGACCGCCATCGCATCCGTCACCGTGGCCTGTGTCCCGCCGCGTGCGTAGCAGGCCGGACCGGGGTTCGATCCCGCCGATTCCGGCCCGACGCGCAGCACCCCCTGCGCGTCCACGCTGGCGATGGAGCCACCGCCGATGCCGATGGAGCTGACCGAGACCGAGGGGATGTGCAACGGAAACTCGCCGATCAGCTCGTCCGATCCGAATTGCACCTGCCCGTCCACGATCAGCGCGAAATCGGCCGAGGTGCCGCCGATGTCCAGCGTCAGGATGCGATCCTCGCCGGCCTGACGGGCCAGCCAGCTTGCGCCGATCACGCCGGATGCCGTGCCCGACAGCAGCATCGACACGCAGTCGCGCCGCCCCTCGGCCGCGGTCATCAGCCCGCCATTCGACTTGGTCAGCATGGCGCGGGCCGGAACCCCCTGCCCCGCCAGCCGCGATTCCAGCGCCGTCAGATAGCCCGCGACGCGCGGGTGGACATAGCCGTTCAGGATCGCGGTCGAGCTGCGCTCGTATTCGCGGATCACCGGCCAGACCTCTGCCGAGGTGAAGACGAACAGATCGGGCGCCTGCGCCTCGATCTGCGCCTTGACGGCGGCCTCCTGCGAGCCGTCGCGCCAGGAATGCAGCAGCGCCACGATCACCCCCTCGGCGCCTGCGGCCTTGGCGCGGGCCACGGCATCGGCGATGGCGACCCCATCGGGGGCGAGGGTCTGGCGGCCGTCGGCGCGCATCCGGGCGGGGATGCCGAAGATCATGTCGCGCGAGACCAGCGGGTCGGGCCGGTGGCAGAACAGCGAATACATCTCGGGCATCCGCAACCGGGCGAGCTCGATCACATCCTCGAAGCCCGCATTGGTGATCAGCGCCAGGCGCGCGCCCTTGCGCTGGATGATGGTGTTGATGCCGACCGTGGTGCCGTGCACGAAGCGGCTGACTCTTGCCGGATCCAGCCCCTCGCGTTCAGCCAGCAGCCGAAGCCCTTCCAGCAGTTCGGCGCCGGGATCGTTGGGCGTGGTCAGCACCTTCAGCGATGCGACGCGGCCCGAACTCGCCTCCAGCGCGCAGAAATCCATGAAGGTGCCGCCGATATCGACGCCGATCTTCCAGTCCGTTACGGTCCCGTCCATTCCGCCACTCCGTCATTGGTCGAGGCGATGGAACCAGAAGCGGCGATCCGCGTCCAAGACGCAAAGCGGCGCGGGCTATAAGTCGGGCTTATGCCTTCGGATCGTGTCCCGCATCAGGCTTTCCGCGCGCGACAGCACGCGGCCCTTCAGCGTCAGCAGCGACAGGGGCAGCGCCACATCGTCCAGCAGCGGGCATTGCCGGATGCCCGCGAACTGCGCCCAGGGCAGCAGCGAATCGACCACCGCAATCCCCAGTCCCGCCTGCACGAAGCCGACGGCGGTGATCGACATGTCGATTTCCAGGACCGGCTCGAACCGCAGGCCCTGGGCGCGGGCCGCCTGGGACAATTCGTGATGCGGGCGGGTCGCCGCGCGATAGGAGATCAATGCCTGATCCTGCAGATCGGCAAGCCTCAGCCCGTCGCGGTCCAGGAACGGATGGTCCGGCGGCAAGAGACAGGTAAACCGCGTGCCCCCCAGCGGCTCGACGTCGATATCGGGCGGCATCGTGTCGTCCAGCGCCAGCGCCAGCATGACATCGCCTGCGCGCAGCATGGTGATCAGGGATGCGACCGGGGCGACATGGGCGCGCACCAGGATGTCGGGATGCGCCTTGCGATAGGCGGCCAGCACCCCCGGCAGGAAGGACATCGCCGGCGGGGGCGAGGCCGCGATGCGCACCAGCCCCGCCCGCCCCTGCCGCAGGTCGGCGGTCTTGCGGCGCAGCCCTTCCAGCCCGGCGAACAGCCGCTCGGCATCGGGCAACAGCTCCAGCGCCTCGGGCGTGGGGTGCAGGCGGCCCTTTTCGCGGGTGAACAGGGCGAAACCCAATTCGTCCTCGGCATGCAGCAGCACCTGGCTGAGGGCGGGTTGCGAGATGTTCAGCATCCGTGCCGCGGCGGTGATCGAGCCTGCGCGCATCACCGCCACGAACACCTCAAGCTGCCTGGCCCGCATCACCACCCCATAGGTTCGACTTATGGCTCACCCAAGAACCCGTCCTTGACCCTTCATGGCCCAGGGCGTTCCCTTGGGCAAGGTTTTCGGGGGAACGCGGATGTCGGCGATCGTTCTGGGTGGCGGCTTGATGGGCAGCGCAACGGCGTTCTTCCTGGCGCGCCGGGGCATCGCCACGACCCTGATCGACACCGGCCGCATCGGCGCCGGGGCGACCGTCGCATCCTTCGGCAATATCCGGCGCAGCGGGCGCTACCTGCCGCAATTGCCGCTGGCGCATCGCTCGCTTGCCCTGTGGCACCGGCTGGAGACGCTGCTGGGCCGCGACGTGGAGTTTCGCGCGACGGGCCATCTGCGGCTGATCTTCGATCCCGAGGGCCTGGCCCTGATGCGCCGCTTTGCCGAAGACGCCCGGCCCTGGGGCTTGGAGCTCGAGGAGCTTGGCCCGGACCAGATCCGGCGACGCTTTCCGGGGCTTGGGCCGGATGCCATCGCCGCGTCGTTCTCGCCCCGCGACGGCTCGGCCAACCCGCGCCTGATCGCGCCGGCCTTTGCCGATGCCGCGGCGCGGGCTGGGGTGCAGGTGGTGGACCAGGCGCAGGTGCTGTCCGTCAAGCCCGGCTTTACCGTCGAGACCTCGCGCGGAACCTTCCATGCCGATCGGTTGGTCAACTGCACGGGCCATCACGGCGCGGCTCTGGCGGCGCAGTTCGGCGAACCCGTGCCGATCGAGGTTCGCGGCCCGCAGATGGCCGTGACCGAGCCCCTGCCGCATCGCATCCTGCCGGTCGTCGGGGTCTGGTCCGCCGAGCACGGCGCCTATCTGCGGCAGGTGGAACGCGGCAACGTGGTCTTTGGCGGCGCGGTGGACCGGGGGACGGTCGGCGCGGATGGCCGTGCCCATGCCGATCCCGCCCGCCTGCCCGCGCAATTGCGCGCGGTGGTGCGCCTGTGCCCGGCCCTGCGTCATGTTGCGGTTATCCGGCAATGGTCGGGGGCCGAGGGCTATGTCCGCGACGGCCTGCCGGTCATGGGCACGTCCGCCACCACACCGGGGCTGTTCCATGCCTTCGGTTTCTGCGGCCACGGCTTCCAGCTGGGCCCCGGCGTGGGCGATGCGATGGCGGAACTGGTCGCAACAGGCCGCTGCGAAACGCCGCTCGCGGATTTCCACATCGGGCGTTTTGCGGCATGAGCTCAGAACTTCGCCACCTTGCCCCATTGGCTGCCCTTGAAGCGGTCCAGCCGGTATTGCGCGATCTCGGTGATCGGCGTCCGGCCCAGGATCATGTCGGCCACCAGATGCCCGACACCCGGCCCGATCCCGAAGCCATGGCCCGACAGGCCCGCCGCCAGGACCAGGCCCGGCAGGCCGCAATCCGCGTCGATCACCGGCACCCCGTCGGGCGTGCTGTCGATGAAGCCCGCCCAGCTGGCCTGCACGGGAATGTCCCGCAACGCGGGCAGCAGGCGGCGGGCGCGGGCCAGCGTTTCCCTGACCAGGGCCTTCGACGGATGCGGGTCGAGAATCCGCACCCGCTCCATGGGCGTTTCACGATCCAGGGACCAGCGGGCGCGGGTCTCGAACCCCGCAGCCCAGCCCTGCAACCCGCCAGGGCGCAGGGCGCGCCAGCGTTTCGCGAACATCGGCAGGAAATGCCCGGCTCCGGCGATCATCCGCGGCGTCGGATCCACATTGGCCCGGCCCGAGATCGCCAGCGTATAGCCGCCGTCGCCCCGGCGCGTGGCCGATACGGCAGCGGTGTGCAGGGCATCGGGCAGCCCCTCGGCCCCCGGCATCACCGACAGGATCGAACTGCGCACCGAGGCTTGCGGGAAGCCGATCCCCAGCTGGTGCAGGAAACTGCCGGCCCAGGCCCCGCCGGCCATCACCACCGTGCCGGTGCGGATCGTGCCGCGCTCGGTCACGACGCCCGCGACGCGGCCGGCCTCAAGCGCCAGCCCGCGGGCGGCGCAGGACTGGATCACATGGCCGCCATGCTTGACGATGCCCTGCGCGATCAGCGGCGCGGCGCTGGCGGGGTCGGCAATGCCGTCCGTGGGCGACCAGACGCCGCCCAGCCAGGATTTGCCGGTGGCGCGGCCGCGCTCGGCAGCCTCGGGGCCCGACAGCATCCGCGTGTCGATGCCTTCGCCTTGCGCGAAGCGGCCCCAGGCGGCCCAGCCTTCCAGCTCGGCCGGGTCATCGGTCAGATACAAGAGCCCGCAGCGGCGAAAGCCGATGCCGGGGCCCAGGTCGGCGGCCATCTGCTCCCACAGGTCCAGGCTGCGCGTGGACAAGGGCAATTCGCGGGCGTCGCGATTCTGCTGCCGGCACCAGCCCCAGTTGCGGCTGGACTGTTCCGCCCCGACGCGGCCCTTTTCCAGCAGCACCACGCTTTGCCCGGCGCGGGCCAGCCAATAGGCGGCCGAGACCCCGACAATGCCGCCGCCGATCACGACGCAATCGGCGCGGGCGGGCAGGTCTCCGGCGGTCTCGATGGACAAAAGCGGTGCGGGCATGGGGTTCTCCGGTCGTGTCACCGCAGGCTAGCGGCGGGGGGCCAGCCGCTTCTGCCGCATCTCGCGGCGGCAGCGGCATTTCCTGTCGAATTGCAGCCGGTTGGCAGCGAGGCCGAATTGCAGCAGAAGAGATCCGGAACGGGAAGGAAGATCGCATGACACCGCCGCTGAAACTGGACCGCATCGACGTGAAGATCCTGGCCGAGCTGCAGAAGAACGGCCGCATCACCAATGTCGAGCTGGCCGATCTGGTCGCGCTGTCCCCCTCGCCCTGCCTGATGCGGGTCAAGAAGCTGCAGCAGGCCGGATACATCACCGGCTATAGCGCCCAGATCAACGTGGCGAAGCTGGGCGAGACGCTGACCGTCTTTACCGAGTTCACCCTGAAGAACCACCGCCCGCCGGACTTCGCGCGCTTCCAGGAGGCGCTGGAAAAGATCGACAGCTGCATCGAATGCCACCTGGTGTCGGGCGGATACGACTATCTGGCGAAATTCGTGACCTCGGGGATCGTGGACTACCAGAACATCATCGAATCGCTGATCGACCGCGACGTGGGCGTGGACAAGTATTTCAGCTTCGTCGTGATCAAGACGCCCTTCGTCAAGACGCAGATCCCGCTGACCAGGCTATTCGCGGAACGGTCCTGACGCCGGACCGAACGAAAGAGGCCGGCCCCCGCCGGGCCTTTGCGGCCCGGCGGCAGCCGTGGACAGGACAGCTGGTCGCGAAGGCTTGGGCCCTTGCCCGTCGCAGCTACCGTCCCGCGAACTGCGCCATCAGGGCGGGATCCTGCTCCAGCCCCTTCAGCCAGCCGGTATCCAGCTGCGGGATCGAGCCGATCAGCAGCCGCGAATAGGGATGCGCGGCCTCGGTCGACATGCGCGCGGCGGGCAGCGCTTCGACCACGCGGCCCTTCAGCATCACCAGAACCTCGTCGCAGATCGCCTCGACCGTGGACAGGTCGTGGCTGATGAACATGTAGGACAGGTTCAGCTCGCGCTGCAGTTCCTTCAGCAGGTCCAGGATGGCCGCCGCGACGACGGTGTCCAGGGCCGAGGTGATCTCGTCGCACAGGATCAGCTCGGGCTCGGCGGCCAGGGCGCGGGCCAGGTTCACGCGCTGTTTCTGCCCGCCCGACAATTCCGAGGGCAGGCGGTGGCGCAGGTGGCCGGGCAGGCGCACCATGTCCAGAAGCTCGATCACCCGGGCATTGCGCGCGGCCCCGGACATGCCGTGATAGAAGGTCAGGGGCCGGGCCAGGATCGTCTCGATCGACTGCGCGGGGTTCAGCGCGGTATCGGCCAGCTGGAAGACGATCTGGACGCGGCGCAATTCGTCCTTGCTGCGCTGTTGCAGCGCGGGCGCCAGTTCCTTGCCGTCCAGCAGCAGGTTGCCGCGATAGGCGGGCAGAATGCCGGCAATGGCGCGGGCGAGCGTCGACTTGCCCGACCCGGATTCGCCGATCACGCCCAGGTTGCGGCCGCGTTCCAGCCGGAAGCTGACATCCTGCAGGATCTTCGCCGCCGGCACGCCATCACGCATCGCGCCATAGCCCGCGCAGAGATTCTGCACCGCAAGGATCGGCTCGGCCGCGTCGGGCCGGGCCACGGGAACATGCGGCACCGGCTCGAAGGCATCCAGCAGCTGGCGGGTATAGGGGTGCTTCGGCGCGTGCAGGATCTGCTCGGTCGCGCCTTCCTCCTGCACCACGCCGTTTTTCAGCACGATGATGCGGTCGGCGATCTGGGCGACCACGGCCAGGTCGTGGCTGACATAGACCCCCGCCATGGCGCCCTTGTCCATGACCGACTTGAAGGCGCGCAGCACCTCGATCTGGGTGGTCACGTCCAGCGCGGTCGTCGGTTCGTCGAAGATCACCAGCGCCGGATCGCCGATCAGCGCCATGGCCGCCGACAGGCGCTGCAACTGCCCGCCCGAGACCTGGTGCGGATAGCGGCTGCCGATGGTGTCGGGATCGGGCAGCGCCAGGGCGCGAAACAGCTGCCGCGCCTTGGCCTCGGCCTGCTCGCGTGGCATCAGCTGGTGGATGGCGGTGATCTCGACCACCTGGTCCATGATGCGCTTGGCCGGGTTGAAGGCCGCCGCCGCCGATTGCGGAACATAGGACACCTCGGTCCCGCGCATGGCGGCGCGCTGGCGTTCGGGCATCGCCGTCACGTCGCGGCGGCCCACGCGGATGGTGCCGCCCTGGATGGCGCAGCCGGGCCGCGCATGGCCCATCAGCGACAGGGCGATGGTGGTCTTGCCCGACCCGCTTTCGCCGATCAGGGCCACGATCTCGCCCGGGGCGATGTCGAAGCTGACGCCCTTGATGATCTCGACCTCGCGGCCCGAGTCGGTCCTGGCGCCGATCTTCAGGTCGCGCACGGAAACAAGCGGCTGATCCATCATTCGCTCCTGTCGCGGATGCGGGTGGGCAGGTTGTCGATGAACATGTTGACCGAGATGGTCAGCGAGGCGATGGCGATCGAGGGAAAGATCACCGCCGGCGCCCCGAGGCTGAGGCCCTCGATATTCTCGCGCACCAGGGCGCCCCAGTCGGCATTGGGCGGCTGCACGCCAAGGCCCAGGAAGGACAGGCCCGACAGCACCAGCACGATGAAGACGAAGCGCAGGCCCAGGTCGGCCAGGACGGGGCCCAGGATGTTGGGAAAGATCTCGCGCAGGATGATATGGCCGAAGCCCTCGCCCCGGGCGCGGGCCACGGTGACGAAATCCATGGTGTTGACGTTGACCGCCAGCGCGCGGGCAAAGCGATAGGAGCCCGGCAGGTACATGGCCGCCAGCGTCACGATCAGGATCGGGATCGAGGATCCGACGGCAGCCACCACGACCAGGCCGAACAGCAGGTGCGGAATGCCGTTGAAGGCGTCCAGAAAGCGCGACAGCAGCATGTCGAACCAGCCGCCGACCACGGCCGCGATCATGCCCAGCAGCACGCCGCCCGCGCAGGCCAGGATCACCGCGGCCAGCGCGATGCCGACGGTATAGCGCGTGCCCATGATGATCCGGGACAGGATGTCGCGGCCCAGATAGTCGCTGCCCATCCAGAACTGGCTGCTCATCGGGCCGAAATAGTCGAAATCGACCATGTCGCCGGGGGGATAGGGCGCGATCCAGGGGCCGATGATGGCGATCACCGCCCAGAACAGGATCACGGCCAGACCGATGCGGCCCATCCAGTTGAAGGAATATCCCAGCCGGGCCGGGGTCGGAAGGCGCAAAGCAAGGGACATCAACGGCGCAACCTCGGGTTGGAGAGAATGGCGATCATATCGGCCAGCGTGATCAGCAGCAGATAGCTGATGCAGAAGATCATCGCGCAACTCTGGATCAGGGGCAGGTCCCGGGTGGACACCGCGTCGACCATCAGCTTGGCGACACCGGGATAGTTGAAGACGGTCTCGACGATGATCACGCCGCCGACCAGATAGGACAGGGACAGCGCCACCGCGTTGGCAATGGGGCCAAGCGCGTTGGGCAGGGCGTGGCGCAGGACCATCCGCGTCCGCGACGCACCCTTCAGCAGCGCCATCTCCACATAGGGGGTGTTGATCGTCTCGATCACCGCGGCCCGCGTCATGCGGATCATCTGGGCCGAGACGACGAAGGACAGCGAGATGACGGGCATCGCATAGGCGCGCAGCATGTCGCCGATGCTGGTCACATTAACCCCGAAGGACAGCGCGGGCAGCCAGTCCAACCAGACGGCGAAGACCAGCACCGCCAGCGTCGCCACCATGAATTCGGGCACCGAGATGACGGAAATGGTCAGCACCGAGACCAGGCGGTCCAGCCAGGATCCGCGCCACATGGCGGCGGCGATGCCCAGGGTCAGCGCGACGGGCACGCAGACCAGCGTGACGATGCCCGCCAGGCGCAGCGTGTTCATCAGCCGCCCCGACAGCAGGTCGGCCACGGCCATCTTGTTGACATAGGACATTCCCAGATCACCCGTAGCAAGCCCGCCCAGCCAGGACAGGAAGCGCCAGATCGCCGGCTCGTCCAGGCCCATGGCGGTGCGCAGCCCGGCCACGGCCTCGGGGGTTGCGGCCTGACCCAGCAGCACCTCGGCCACGTCGCCGGGCAGCAGTTCGGTCGCGAAGAAGACCGCGAAGGACACGATCAGCAGCGTGATGAGCGCAATGCCCAGGCGCTGGCCGACCAGGATCCAGGTGGTTGCGGAACGCAGCATGTCACACCTCCATCAATGGGGATGCCCCTGCGCGCATTGCGCAGGGGCGCGGGGCGTGGGGATGTCAGCCCTCCAGCCAGACATATTCGGCGAAGGCATAGCCCATCTGGCCGCCGAGGGGATTGGGGCGCATGCCCTTCATCTTCGACGAATGCGCATCGACGTTGGAAATATAGGCGGGAATGATGGTGCCTGCCTCGGCCGCGATCATTTCCTGCATCTCCCAATAGATCGCCTTGCGCTTTTCCTCGTCCAGCAAGCCGCGCGCCTCGACCAGCATGGCGTCGAACTTCTCGGACTTGTAGTGGCTTTCGTTCCAGGGCGCGTCGGAGGCGTAGAGCAGCGAGAACAGGATGTCCGGTGTCGGCCGCGGGTTGATGTTGCCGAAATGGATCGGTGCCTTCAGCCAGTAGTTCGACCAGTATCCGTCGGACGGCACGCGCTCGATCTTGAAGGGCATGCCGGCCTGGGCGCCGGCCTGCTGGACGACCATGGCATAGTCGATGGCCGAATTCGCCGCGTCCGAGGTGACGATGGGGATCGCCTGGCCCAGCACACCGGCCTTTTCGAACAGCGCCTTGGCGCGCTCGGGGTCAAATTCGCGCGGCTTCAGGTTCGGGTTGTGATAGCGGTCCATGGCCGAGACGGGCTGGTCGTTGGCGACCTCGCCCAATCCGCGCAGCACGCCGTTCACGATGGCGTCGCGGTTCATCAGGTATTTCATGCCCTCGATGAAATCGGCCTTGTCGCCCGGCGCCATGTCCAGGCGGATGTTGAGGTTGGTATAGTTGCCAGCGGTCGAGATCGCGCTGACGACATGGTCCTGCCCCTCGATCATGCGCATGGACCGCGGGTTGATCGCGGCGGCCAGGTGGATGTCGCCCGACAGCACGGCGTTGACGCGGGCATTGTTGTCCGAGATGGCAAAATATTCGAAGCTGTCCAGATAGGGCCCGGTGCCCTTGAAATAGTTCGGGTTGCGCGTGCCGATGGAGCGCACGCCGGGTTCGAAGGTTTCGCAGAGGAAGGCGCCGGTGCCGTTGGCCTTGCTGAAATCGCTGGTGCCTTCGGCCAGGATCATGAAATGGTGCAGCGACAGGATCGTGGGCAGGTCGGCATTGGCCGCCGCCAGCACGATGCTGACGGTGCGGTCGTCCACGGCGGTGATCTCGGCCATCTGTCCGGCAATGGCGGCGGCCTTGGACCCCACGGCCGGATCCTGATGGCGCTTGAGCGACCAGACCACGTCCGACGCCGTCAAGGTCTTGCCATCGTGGAAGGTCACGTCGGGCTTCAGCTTGATCTGCCAGGTCTTGCCGTCCGTCGTCTCGATGGACTCGGCCAGTTCCATCTTCACCTCGCTGCCCTCCTCGAGGAAGGTGAGGCGGTTATAGAAGGCGCAGCAGCGGGTATAGTCGGTGGACAGGGACGCCTTGGCCGGGTCCAGCGTGTCGGCGGTCGAGGCCGACCAGCCCGCTGCCTTCAGGTGCCCGCCCGTGACCGGGGTTTGCGCGACGGCCTGACCGGCGCGCAGCAGCAGCGACCCGCCCGCGGACAGCGCCACGCCCGACGCCATCAGCATCTTGAGCAGATCCCGGCGCGAGGCGCCGCGGCGGATTGCGGCCTCGACCATCGCGTCGTCGCGGCCCGTCCAGTTGTTCGGCTTGAGGTCTTTCATGTCGTCATCCCTGTTGCTTGCCCGGCGGCTCTCGTGTCCGCTCGGGCGGGTGAAGTCAGTTGTCGAAGGCCTTGTCGGCGGCCTCGGCCAGGTCGATCAGTGCGTGGAAGTGGTAGTCGGGTTCGGTGAATTCCGCGGGTTCGATGGTCCCGCCATAGCCTTTCTGGGCATGGCGGCGCTGGATCCAGGCATTCGTCATGCCCAAGGCGCGCGAGATGCCGATGTCGTGGTGCTGGCTTTGCGCGGTATGCAGGATGTCGTCCTTGGTCCCGCCATTCTTGCCGACGAAGTCGAACACCTGCCGGAAGAAGGCCGGATCGGGCTTTTCGGTGCCGGTATCGTCGGTGGTGAAGCTGGCCCAGAAGGGATTGCCCAGCTTTTCCTCGTATTTCTCGAAGGCCCAGCGGCGGGCATTGGTCATGGCGATCAGCTTGTAGCGCGCCTTCAGCCGGGCCATCGCCTCGACGCTGTCGGCAAAGGGCTGCGCCTCGCCCACGGCGTCGATCATGAACCGGCGGTTTTCCGGCGTGTCGGGCAGGCCGGTCGCCGCCGCGATCCGACCGTAGCAGCGGCCCAGGTCGTCCGGGAAGCGCAGCGCGTCCGGCTGATAGCGGGCAGCGCGGTAGATGGCCAGCGCCTCCTCGCCATCGACGGTCATGCCGGCATCGGCCGCGATCGTCGCCAGCGCGCCGGTGATCGCACCCTCGAAGTCGATCAGCGTGCCGACCACATCGAAGGTGACATAGGAAAAGCGGTCCAGGGGTCTTGCCGCCGTCAGGGTGGCCATGGGGTGAGCTTCCTTTCGCAGATGCCGCGGGCCGCGGCGGTCAGATCGGCGGACGCGCGGATCGTCATGTCCCGTCACATCCAGATTGCGCCATTCCGGGGCTGCAAAACGCCGAAACGGGCGGCCGGCGCAGCAGATTCTTTCGTATTGCACGGGGGCGCGGCATATCGCGAGCGCCCTAGTATCCCCGGCTGCGGTCCACCAGGCCCGGCACCGGCTGTCCGTCGCGGTCGGCGCGGATGACGGCCAGGGCGTGGCGCGCGCCTTCCTTGGCATCGGTATGGGCGGCGATATGCGGGGTGATCAGCACGCGCGGATCGCGCCAGGCCCAGTGATCCGCCGGCAAGGGCTCGGGGTCGGTCACGTCCAGCATGGCGGCAGAAAGCCGCCCGCTGTCCAGCGCCCAGCGCAGCGCCGCCATGTCCAGCTGCGCGCCGCGCCCGGCATGGACCAGTCCCGCGCCCTGCGGCAGCCGGTCGAAGAAGGCGCTGCCCATCAGGCCGCGGGTTTCGTCCGTCAGCGGCAGCAGGCAGACCAGGATATCGGTCCCGGCCAGAAAGGCGTCCAGCCGATTCGCGCCAAAGATCTCGACCCCCTCGACCGGCCTGCCCGAGCGGCTGTATCCCGAAACGGCAAAGCCCAGGGCTTGCAGGCTTGCGGCGGCCAGACGCCCGATCCGGCCCATGCCCATGATGCCCACGCGCCGCGTGCGCGACAGCCGCGCCGGGCGGGGCTGCCATTCGCCGCGCGCGGCATGATCCAGATAGAACGGCAGATCCCGGTGCAGTGCCAGCGTGGCCATGACCACCCAGTCGCGCACCATGGCCTCGATCCCCGGCGCGATGGTGCGCGAGAGCGCCACCCCCTCCGGCAAGGCCGGGAAATGGTCGGTGCCCGCCCCGACGCAGATCACCGTGCGCAGGTTCGGATAGCGCGACAGATCGGCGGGCGGCGTCCAGCAGGCCAGATGCGTGACCTGCGCGGGGTCGGTCACGCTGGCCTCGTCGGGGATGAAGCCCTCGCCCGCCTCGGCGAAGATGTGCCCCCAGACGGCGCCGCGTTCGGGGGTGGAATGCAGCAGCAGCGCCATCAGCGCAGGACCGCGCGGATTTCCGGGTCTTCCAGCGTCAGATCCAGCACCTTGCGGGTGCGGGCGACGATCTGGTCGATCTGGTCCTCGGTGCAGCACAGGGGCGGCGCATAGCCGAAGATGCCTTGCGCAAAGGACCGCACGATCAGCCCCTGTTCCCAGGCCCGGTCGAAGAGCCGCGTGGCGGGCTGGACCTCGGGCGGCAGGGGTGTCCTGGCCTCCTTGTCCACGACCAGCTCGACCGCCGCCAGCATCCCCCTGCCCCGCACATCGCCCACCAGCGGATGATCGCGCAGGCTTTCCAGCCCGGCCTGCAACCGCGCGCCCGCACGGCGGCCGTTTTCCAGCAACCCGCCTTCGTAGAGCGCCAGCACCTCCAGCGCCACGGCGGCGCTGACCGGATGCGCGGAATAGGTGAAGCCATGGCCCACGGCCTTGGCCCCCGCGCCGTCGGCGATGGTCTCATAGACATGGTCGCGCATGAAGACCGCGCCCATCGGCACATAGCCCGAGGTCAGCCCCTTGGCCGTGGTCATCAGGTCGGGAACGATGCCCTCGTCCTCGCAGGCGAACAGCGGGCCGGTGCGGCCAAAGCCGGTGATCACCTCGTCGGCGACGAACAGCACGCCGTATTCGGCACACAGATCGCGCATTGCCCTGATCCAACCCTTGGGCGGCACCAGCACGCCGCCCGAGCCCTGGATCGGCTCGACATAGAAGGCGGCGACGCGGTCGGGGCCGATGGCTTCGATCTTCGCCCGCAGCTCCGCGACCGAGGCCTCGGTCACGGCCTGCGGATCGCTGCCCGCCGGGTGGCGATACAGGTCATGCGACGAAACCTTGTGCTGCCAGTCATAGGGCACCCCGAAGCCGTCGTGAAAGCCCGGCAGCGCCGTCAGCCCCGCCCCCATGGTGGTCGAGCCGTGATAGCCGTTGGCGACCGAGATGAACTGGTCGCGCCCCGGCTGGCCCTTGGCGTGCCAGTAATAGCGGATGAAGCGGATCGTGCTGTCCACCGCGTCCGATCCGCCCAGCGTGAAATAGACGTGGTTCAGATCGCCCGGGGCGCGTTCGGCCAGGGCGGCGGCCAGGCGGATCGGCGCCTCGGCGCCCAGGTCGAAATAGCCGGTGGCATAGGGCAGCTTGCGCATCTGCTCGGCGGCGGCCTCGACGATGCTTTCGTGGCCATAGCCCGCGTTCACGCACCACAGGCCCGCGAAGCCGTCGATCAGGGTGCGCCCCTCGCTGTCGGTGACGGTCGCGCCCTGCCCGCCGGTCAGGATGCGCACGCCGCGCTGTTCATGCCCGCGAAAGGACGAAACCGGGTGGATCAGGTGCCGGCGGTCAAGCTCGGCCAGGGAATTGCTCAGCATGGGGGTCTCCGGGTTCAGCCCAGGGCTTGCGAGATCAGGGCCTGGGTCGTGGGTGCGGGGGTGCGCGGATTGCGGGTCATGGCGGTGCCACCGCCGGCATGGGCAAGGCCCAGCATCGCCGCGAAGCCGCCAAGGCCCTGTTCCGCGCGCAGGTCGACACGCAGGAAGCTGCCTTCGCAGCGGCGCGCGGCCTCGGCCAGCAATGCGCGGGCAGTGGCGGTGTCGGGGGCGACAACCGGCCCGACCACGCGGCCGCGCCCGAAATCGCGCAGCAGGGCAAAGCCGGCATTGCAGGTCAGGATCTCGCCGCCGGCGGCGATGTCGCGCAAAAGGGATGCGCGGTCCATGCCGCTGGCGGCGCGGTCGGCATCGGCGAGCCGGTCGATATCGGCGGGACGGCCGGTGGCGACGGGCCGTTCCGGCGCGGTTGCGACAGCAAGGCCCTGATGCTGAACGATCTGGCCGCTGGCCCGGAAGCCGAGTTTTTCGTAAAGCGGCAGCCCGTCCGTGGTGGCGATCAGGCGCATTTCGCGGTCGCCGGCCAGGGCGATGATCGCCTCCATCAGTGCGCGGCCCAGGCCCCGCCCGCGCATCGCCGCATCGACGATGATCATGTTCAGCGTGGCGACCGGGCCGAAGGGCGAACACAGCGCGGTGCCGACCACCCGGCCTTCGTCCAGCGCCACGACGCCCTGGGATACCGACAGGGTCAGCGCCCAGTCCTCGGCCCGGTGGGGCCAGCCGGCCTGCTGCGACAGGCGCAGCGCCTGCGGCAGATGGGCGGGGGTAAAGGCAGTAAGAGCAGTGGTCGTGGTCATGCGGTTTGTCCTTCTTGGCACCATCCTGCCACGGGCGCGCCCGCAGGATTGCCGATCTGGCCAGGGCGCGCGGCATGTCCTGCGGATGGCAGGACTGCCGCCGCAGAAAATGCTGTCACAGGCAGAGCCGCCGCCCCAGGCGACGGATCAGGGCGCAGGCGTCCTGCAATTCGGCCATCGTCAGGTATTCCTCGGGGCGGTGCGCGCGGGCGATGTCGCCGGGGCCGCAGATGATCGCGGGGATCCCGGCCTGCTGGTAAAGCCCGGCCTCGGTGCCATAGCTGACCGCGCCCAGGGGCGTCGCGCCCGTCAGCTCGGCCAACAGCCGCGCCAGCGGGTGATCGCCGTCAAGCGCAAGCGCCGGATAGGAGGACAGCCAGTCCACGGCCAGCCCCCCTGCCGCCGCCACCACCGGCTCCAGGACCGCCCGGGGATCGACGCCGTGGATCGCGCGGGCCTCGATCTGCGCCTCGGCGCGGTCGGGGATGATGTTGACGGCCTGCCCGCCCGCGACGGTGCCGATCTGCAGGCTGGACCAGGGCGGCGCGAAGCGCGGATCCTGCGGCCCGGATTGCAGCGCCACGGCCTGCGCCGCGGCGGCACTCAGCGCCGGCAGCAGCGCGTGGATCGCGTTCGCGCCCAGGTCGGGGCGCGAGGAATGCCCCGCCACCCCCGTCGCCACCAGCCGCAGCGCCGCCTTGCCTTTGTGCGCCAGCACCGGCACCAGGCCGGACGGCTCGCCGATGATCGCCCCCAGCGGCGGCGCGCAAAGCCCGGGCAGGGCCGCCAGCAGATGCGGCACGCCCCGGCAGCCCGCCTCCTCGTCATAGGAGAGCGCGATATGGACCGGCGCGGACAGCGGCATCGCGACCAGTTCGGGCACCATCGCCAGGGCGGCGGCGACAAAGCCCTTCATGTCGCAGGCCCCGCGCCCGATCAGCCGGTCGCCGTCACGGCGCAAGACGAAGGGATCGGCCCGCCAATCCGGCTCGCCCGCCGGAACCACGTCGAGATGGCCCGACAAAACATAGCCGGGGCGCGAGGCATCGCCGATGCTGGCGAACAGGTTCCAGCGGTCGCCCTCGGGTCCGGGAACCAGCGCCGCCTCGATCCCATGCCCGCGCAGGTAATCCGCCGCGAAGCCGATGATGTCGCCGTTCGGGCCGCCCACGACGCTGGGAAACCCGACCAGCCGGGCCAGAAGATCAGTCGGCGAAGACATAGATCTTGCGCACGGTTTCGATGGTTTTCCAGGTGCCCTTGAAGCCGGGCTTCATCAGGAAACTGTCGCCTGCGGTGAAGCGGCGCGTCTCGCCGCCTTCCTCGGTCAGATCGACCACCCCGGAGAGGATATGGCAGAATTCCAGCGCCTCGCCCTTGACGGAACGGGTGGTGCCGGGCGTCGCTTCCCAGATGCCGGTGCGGATCTTCGACCAGTTGCCCAGGGGCACCTCGTCCAGCGCCCAGGTCTTGAAGGCGGGGGTGCCCTCGATCAGTTTCTCAGGGGCGGCCACGTCTTCGCGCGGGGCAAAGGCCGGGGCGGTGTCGATGGGGGTCAGCAGGGTCATGGGGTTCCTTTCCGTTACGCCGCCAGCCTGGCCCGATCCGCGCAGGGTCGGGCACCGTTGTCGGGTTCTGGGCGGCAGGGCCTGCCGTCTATTGCCGGAATTTCGCAATCTCCTGCCGTCAGGCGCCCGACTGCCGCATGCGCTGTCGCAAGACCGCGCCAATGATGGATCAAACGGACCAACAGGAGGCCCCCATGGCGCTGCGCCCGAAATTCATTACCTTCGACTGCCACGGCACGATGATCTTCTTCGACATGGCGGGCGCCGCGCGCGACCATTACGGCGCGCAGCTCAGCGGCCCGCAGATGGAGAAATTCATCGCCAATTTCGCGGCCTACCGCCTGGACGAGGTGCTGGGCGCCTGGAAACCCTATGCCGAGGTCGTCCACAACGCGCTGGAACGCACCTGCAAGCGCAACGGCATCGCCTTCGATCCCGCGGTGGCCGAGGACATCTATGCCCGCGTGCCGAGCTGGGGGCCGAACCTCGACGTGCCCGCGGGGCTTAGCCGCATTGCCGGAAAGATCCCGCTGGTCGCGCTGACCAATTCGATGAACGACCAGATCCCGCATAACATCGCCAAGCTGGGCGCGCCCATCGACCATGTCTTCACCGCCGAAAGCGCGGGCGCCTACAAGCCGCAGATGCGGGCCTTCGAATACATGTTCGACCAGCTTGGCTGCGGCCCCGAGGACGTGCTGCATGTTTCGTCGTCGTTCCGCTATGACCTGATGACCGCGCATGACCTGGGGATCCGCAACAAGGTCTGGGTCAATCGCGGCCATGAGCCGGCCAATCCCCATTACGGCTATACCGAGGTCAGGGACATCTCGGGGCTGGCCGAGGTGGTGGGGCTGTGACGAAATACGCATCCTATTGGCATGATGGCGTGCCCCCCTTTGCGGGCGCCGAGGCCGGCCCGGTCGAGGGGCGCTTCGACGTGGCCGTGATCGGCGGCGGCTTCACCGGGCTGAACGCCGCCCGCAGCCTGGCGAAAGCCGGGGTGCGCGTGGCGCTGCTGGAGGCCGAACATGTCGGCTGGGGCGCGTCGGGCCGCAATGGCGGGCACCTGAACAACGGCATCGCCCATGGCTATGCCGATGCCAAGGCGCATCTGGGGGCAGAGCGCGCCCATGCCCTGTATCGCGCCTATGACCGGTCCATCGACATGATCGAGCAGATCGTGGCCGAGGAAGGCATCGCCTGCGATTTCCGCCGCTCGGGCAAGCTGAAGCTGGCCTCCAAGCCCAGCCATGTCGCGGGGCTGCGCGCGAATTTCGACCTGATCCATGCCGAGGTCGATCCCGACACCCGCTGGCTGGACCGCGACCAGGTGCGAAGCGAGGTCGGATCCGACAGCTTCCACGGCGGGATGCTGTACGAGAAATCCGCGATGATCCACATGGGCCGCTATGCCCAAGGGCTTGCCACGGCGGCGCATCGCCATGGCGCGCGGATCTGGCAAGGCGCGCCCGTGACCGGCCGGACAAGGCTGGCCGATGGCTGGCAGCTGCAGACCCCGCGCGGCAGCCTGGCCGCGGGCCGGGTGATCGCGGCGACCGGCGCCTATGGCACGACGGCGCCCTTGCGGCATTTCCGGCGGCGCATCATCTCGGTCGGGTCGTTCATCATCGCCACGCGGCCTCTGTCGGATGCCGAGGTCGCCGCCACCCTGCCCGGCGACCGGACCTGCGTGACCTCGATGAACATCGGCAACTATTTCCGCCTGTCGCCCGACCGGCGGCTGATTTTCGGCGGACGGGCACGGTTCTCGGCCCGGTCGGACCAGACCTCTGACGCGAAATCGGGGACGATCCTGCGCCGGTCCATGGCCGCGATCTTTCCGCATCTGGCGGATATTCCCATCGATTATTGCTGGGGCGGGCTGGTGGACATGACCAAGGACCGCTTCCCCCGCGCCGGAGAGGTGGACGGCATGATCTATGGCATGGGCTATTCCGGCCATGGCGCGCAGATGTCCACGCTGGTGGGGCAGGTCCTGGCGGACATCGCCCTGGGCCAGCGCGGCACGAACCCGCTGGAGGGCCTCGCCTGGCCCGCGATCCCGGCGCATAGCGGCAAGCCCTGGTTCCTGCCGCTGGTGGGGCTGTGGTTCGGGCTGAAGGACCGGCTGTCCTGATCGCGCGGGGATGGAAACGCTATCCCAGTGAATGCGATGCCAGGCCGTAGGTCACCGCCCCTTCCGCGGCGCGGCGGTGGGGGCCGATGCACATTTCCGTAACCGTGTCGAAGGCCACCAGCCCGGCATCGGTCAGGAAGGACAGGAAGCCGTCGCTGTCCACCGGCGTGTCGAGGCGCGTGAAACGGCCGGCATTCGCCCGGATCAGCGGGGCGATCAGGGCCTGTGCCATGGCGTCCCCCTCGGCCACGACGGGACCGATCACCGTGCCCTTGCCGAAATCGCGCTGTAGCGCAAAGCCGCAAACGGCACCGTCACGCAGCGCAACCGTGCCGGTCGACAGGGGCAGCAGCGCGTCCAGAACCCGCGTTCGCTTTGCGCCATAGGCGTTCGCGTCCAGGGCCCGAAGGCTCGCATCATCCTCTGCCCGCAGATCGCGGACCAGGATGCCGGGCGCGTCAACGGGCCCGATATCCCGCGCCATGCCCTGCTGCTGGCGGATGATGCCCACCGGCCGGAACCCCGCCGCCGCATAAAGGCGATACCCCGAATGCGTCGCGCTGAGCCGCAGATCCCGGCCCGCGCAATCGGCCATCACCCGCTGCAGCAGCCACTTGCCCGCCCCCCGCGCCTGCAACCGCGGCACCGTGACCATCATCCCCAGCATGGCGAAATCGTCGCCCGTCGGGAAATACATGGCCGACCCAAGGGGGCGGCCGATCTCATCGACCGCCAGGTAGCCCTGCCCCAGCGACAGGAACAGATCCAAGTCGCGGGGACGATGCGGCCACAGCACCCCCACCGTCAACTCGTGCAGCAACTGCCGCTGCGCCATGCGCAAGGGCTTGGCGCTGGCATCATAGGCGTCGATGCGCAAATGCGGCAGGAGGTCGCGATCGCCTGCCGCCAAACCCGCTTCGTTCTGACCCATGTTGCCCCGCTTCAAGATTATTCCCCGGGCAGTATGCCCGCTGTCCTTCGCCATTTGATGCTGTATCACCGGCCGCAAGGCAAAGATCGTGCCGCCGGGCCTGGTCGCCTGATCGGGTGCGCCCGCATCGGTCGTGCTGAAATCTTCTGTCCCAGTGCCCGGGGAACGCGCTGCTCAGTGTGCTGGCATAGCTGTCTTGATCTGGTGCCCATCGGCATCTCGATCATCTCGCATCCGACCGCCTCGGCCAGCTCCACAGCACGGCAATGGTTCAGGCGCGACCAGCCAGCATGACCAGCGAGACCAACCAGGTAAACCCGTCTTTGAACGATCAGGGTTCGCCTGCTCCCTGTGCTTTGGCGATACGCATCCTTGCGGTTTCGGCATGTACTTCATCGATCTCGATGCCGATCCCGTCCCAGCCGAGCCTTTGGGCCGCCACCAGCATGGTGCCTGACCCGGCGAAGGGATCCAGCACAACACCCGTCGTTTTGCCGTGCATAGGCATTATTTTCAGAAAGTCGGACTGAGGCGTGACTTCCCCTTCTCCCTTCATGTTCGGACCCCGCGGACGATCTCGGCGGTGCCGAGTGCATTGAAGCGGTT
>NZ_JBGOSN010000040.1:0-34186 GCF_046335115.1 Paracoccus sp. P2
AGATCGATTCGGCATAGAGCCGCGCATAGTCCCCAGGCGTGACCAGCGCAGCCTCAAAACCAGCCGGAACAGGATGTTTCTTAATCGATTCAATGCTCATGGCGCGCCTCCTCTACTCGCGACAGGATCGGCTCCGGCACGCCCGCACCCTCCTCAAGGCGCTGCAACGGGCGGCGGAACACCGGTTGCGCTGATGTTAATGCAATTTCTGTTTTCCAGTAAACTATTTTTTTAAAAAGAAAATTTTGTAAATTAATTGACGCAGTTTAGGCTATTTTTGTAAATACTTCACAGCCCGCCGCCGCGGGACATGCGAAAGCCGCCGCGCGGCCAGGACACGGCGGCATTCCGGGGCTGGTCGCGGACGGCCCTAGGCGCCGCGATGCAGCGATTCCAGCCGGGCGCCGTCGAAACCGGCCAGCAGCGCCAGGATCTGCGGCCGGTCCTCGGCCAGGCAGGCTGCGGTGGACAGCGCATCGGCCAGGGCCGCGCCGGGGGCCGAGATGCTGACCGCGCGCCAGGCCGGGCGCGCCGGCGCGCCGCTCAGCGGGTCGAGGATATGGCCGTCTCGCCCCGCCGCGTCGAAGCTGGTACCCAGCGGCGCCGAGGTCGCCAGCGCCCGGCCGCGCAGGCCCACCGCGCCGCCCGCGGCCAGCCGCACCGGCCAGTCGCTGCCATCGGGCCGGCCGCCCAGGGCGCGCAATTCCCCGGTGTCAATCAGGATCTCGCCCAGCCCCTCGGCCTCCAGCACGGCGGCGACGCGGTCGGCGACATAGCCCTGGCCGATGCCGTTCAGCGTCAGCGCCATCCCCGGCTCCAGCGTGATGCGGGCCGCGTCCAGCCGCACCCGGTCCCAGCCGGTGCGCGCCAGGGCCGCGCGCCGCTCGTCCGGCGCGGGACGGCGGCCGGCCGCGGCGGCCTCGGCCCAGAGCGCCCAGAGCGGCTGCACGGTCGGATCGAACCGACCGCCGCTGGCGCGATGCACAGCGCCCGCCAGCGACAGGCATTCCAGCAATTCGAAGGGCGGCGCCTCCAGCACCGCGTCGCGGTTCAGGCGCGAGAGCGCGCTCTCGGGGCGATAGAGGCTGAGGATGCCTTCCAGCCGCTCGATCTCGGCCAGGCAGCGCGCGGTGATCGCCGGGGCCTCGGGGTGGTCGATGCGGATCGAGGCGCGGGCGCCAAGCGCCTGGCCGACCCAATGCCGGCCGGGCTGGGCGCGCAGGCTTGCCGGCGCAAGCGTGACAGCGGCGGTGATGGTCAGAAAGCGACGGCGGGACAGGCTCATGTCGCGGGCTCCTTGGGTTGGCTCAGCGCGCGCAGGCGGTTCATGAAATCGGCTTCGGTACCGCTGTCGGGCACGGTCTCTTCGGGTGCCAGCACCATCTCGTCCGGGATCGCGTCCAGCCGCATCACCTGCCCGCCCTGCGCGGCGACGAAGGCCTCGGCGGCCTCGCGGCTGGAAAAGGGCACCGCCTCGGGCGCGCCCATGCCGCCGGCCTGGACCGAGCCCATGACGAAGAAGGCGTCCTCGGCCGCGATCCAGTTGCCCTGCCCCGGATCGTCCCAGGTCGCGCCGGGGGCACCCATGTCGTTCACCTGGATGGCCAAGATCGGGTGGCTTTGTTCCGGCATCCTGGCATAGGCGATGGCATCGCGGACCTGGCTGAAGAACAGCGGCGTGCCTGGCATCCCCTCCAGATGCACCTGGGCCTTGGGGCCGGGATGTTCCAGCAGGTTCATCTGGCAGAAATGGCCCAGCGTCTGTGCATTCATCTCGACCGGGGCGGTGTCCTGCGCCACCTCGTCGCGGCAGGCGGCAAGGCCCAGCATCAGCACCAGCAGCAGCGCATGTCTCATGGCGTGACCTTTCGGAATGCGGCAATGGCCAGGCCAAGCGCGGCCAGCGGCCAGGCCAGGACCGACAGCGCCGATTGCCAGAGCGGGATGGTCGCGGCGGCCCCGCCGACGCCGGCGGCGGCGGCGGTGGCCTCGGCGGCCAAGAGGTTGAACAGGCGGAAGGCGTCGGCCGGGTTGGCCAGCAACGCCACCGGCAGCACCTCGGTGGTGAAGCCGCCGCCGCCATCGGCGACGATCAGCGCCAGCAGCGCCAGGTCGTAAAGCACCACCAGCCCCAGCCACAGCCCGACCGCCAGCCCGGCTGCGCCCGAGGGTCGGCGCGCAAAGCTGGACAGCGCATAGCCCGCGCCCAGGAAGGTCGCGCCCAGCAGGGTCGAACTCCACATCAGCCGCCAGAGCGCCGGCAGGCCGGCGATCGAGGCCGGGTCGGTCCAGACCGCCGCAGCCGCCGCGGCGCCATAGCCCGCCCCCACCGCCAGAGCCAGGATCGCCATATGCGCGACCAGCTTGCCCGCCAGCACCTCGGCCCGCGCCACCGGATAGGTCAGCAGCAGGGGCAGCGTGCCGCGCTCGACCTCGCCGGCCACGGCGTCGAAGCTCATCAGCAGCGCCAGCAGCGGCACCAGATAGACGGCGAGCGAGGTCAGCGAGGCGACCACGACCGACAGCCGGTCGGCGCCGATGTCGCCGGTCGGCGCGGCACCCGCCGCCGCCAGCACCAGCGCAAAGACCACCATCAGCGCGGTGGCGATGGCGACCCAGCGGTTGCGCAGCGCGATGCGGAACTCCAGCGCCGCGGTGGAAAGGATGCGGCGGATCATTGCCCGTCCCTCCGGCTGAAATGGCTGTAGATGTCCTCGAGGCTCGGCGGGATCACGTCCAGGTCCGCGACCTGCCCGCCCAGCCCGGCGATGCGCGCCAGCAGCCCCAGCTTTTCGTCCTGCGCGCAGGCCAGGTGCAGCGTGCCGTCCTCTGCCATCCGCGCCTGCGGCAGCGCCTGGGCCAGCGCCGTCCCCGCGCCGGCGGCGGGCGTCACGGTCAACCCGACCGGCAGCGCGGCGCGGCGGCGCAGATCGGCCAGCGTACCCTCGGCCACCAGCCGGCCCTGCGACAGGATCAGGATGCGGTCGGTGCGGGCCTCGACCTCGGTCAGCGCGTGGCTGGACAAAAGGATCGCCGCCCCCTCGGCCGCCAGCCCGTCGAGCAGCGCATAGAAGTCGCGCCGCGACACCGGGTCGAGCCCCGATGTCGGCTCGTCCAGAACCAGCAGCCGCGGCCGCCCGATCAGGGTCTGGGCCAGGCCGACGCGCTGGCGCATGCCCTTGGAATAGGTGCCGATGCGGCGGCGCGCCGCCTTGGCCAGCCCCACCCGCTCCAGCAGTTCCATGGCCCGGCGCGGGCTTTCGCCGCGCAGGGACAGGTAGTGGCGGATCTGCTCCTCTCCGGTCAGGGCCGGGTGAAAGGCGGCGTTTTCCGGCAGATAGGCCACCTGCATGCGCGCCTGGCCCGAGCCGGGCGCGGCGCCGCAGACCCGCACCTCGCCGGCATCGAAGGGAATGAGGCCCAGGATGATCTTCATCATCGTGGACTTGCCGGCGCCGTTATGGCCCAGCAGCGCGACGCGCATCCCCGGCCCGAGGTCCAGCGAGACCTCGGCCAGCGCCTCGACATTCTGGAAGCGCTTAGTGAGATGAGAGATCGTCAGGGTCGATGTCATCGTAGTTTCCTTTTGCCCAACGCCCCGCGGCCTCGGCCTCGTAGGCCTCGATCTCGGGCGGGACGGGGATGGTCAGGGGCCGCATCAGGGGCGCGCTGTCCTGCACGCCGCCCGGCAGGGTGGCGGGAAAGCTCTGCTGGCTCCAGCGGATCAGCTGCACGGCCGGCGCGCCGGTCAGCAGCGCCGCGGCGGGTTGCGACCACAGGATATGGTCCATCAGGTCGTTGGGGCGATAGACCCCGTCGGCGATGCCGTCGCCGTTCAGGTCGAAGCCCGGATGGTCGGACCAGAAATTGCCGCGCCCCTCGTGGCTCCATTCGACATGGCGGGTGCCCACGTATTTCACCTGCTCGCGATTGCCGATGAAGGCATTGCCGCTGAGCACGTTGCGCTCGGACCCGGCGGTGAAATGGATGCCGATGCCGCAATCCTGGAAGCGGTTGTTCCAGATCAGGTTCTTGTGCGCGTTATAGATGAACAGGCATTTCTTCGCACCGCCGCGGATCAGGTTGCCGGTCACGTCGGCATTGTTGGCATAGTTCAGCATCAACCCATGCTCTCGGTCGCCCAGGCTTCGGTTGTCGCGGATCACCGTGCGGTCCGAGAACATGATGGCGAAACCCAGGTGGTTGCCGATGCTGACATTGCCCGTGACCTCGGTGTTGCGGGTATACATGAAATGCACGGCAAAGCGCAGGTCGCGAAACAGGTTGTCGCGATAGAAGCTGTCGGCGCTGGTGTTCGAGAAGATGCCGTCGCGGCCATAGCGCACGGAATTGCCCCGGACCAGCGCGCCGGGACTGTTCCAGACATAGATGCCGTTGCCGCGCTCGTTCATGCGCGGGTCGCGGGTGCCGATGATCTCGTTGCCGACGATGCGGGCATCGCGGCCGCCATGCACGTCGATGCCGTGCATGTTCTCGGTCAGCCGCAGGTCCAGAACCTGCGCCCGGTCGGCGCCCTTGGCGATCTTGACCCCGGCATCCAGATCCTTGTTCACCATGCCCGAGCCGGTGACGGAAAAGCCCTTCAGCGTGACATCGGGCGCGGCGATGGTGACAACCGTGCCGCGCCCGCCGCCGTCGATGACCGCCGCGCGGCTGCCGATGATGGTCAGCGGCCGGTCGATGATGACGGGGCCCGCATGGACCCCGTCCGCCAGTTCCAGCACATCGCCGGGCTCGGCCCCGGCGATGGCCTGCGCCAGGCTGCCCCGGCCAGGCGCCACCCCATGCTCGGCCGCGAGGGCGGGCGAGGCAAGCAGCAGGGCAAGGATCAGGGACAGCCGGCGCATCGGGTCAGGCCGCCTTCGGCTCGACCATCATGCGGCCGCGCATCTCCATGTGCAGCGCATGGCAGAACCACTGGCAATAATACCAGTAGACCCCCGGATTGGCCGCGACGAAGGTCACGGAAGAGGTCATCTGCGGCCCGATCTCCATCGCGACGCCGTGGTTGCCCATGGTGAAGCCGTGGGTCAGGTCGTCCACCTCGTCGAGGTTGGTCACGACGATGGTGACCTCGTCCCCTTCCGTCACGCTGAAGCTCTCGATCGAGAAGCTGGGCGCAACGCTGGACATGTAGACCCGCACCTTGTTGCCGTCGCGGATGATCGTGTCGGTCCATTCGTCGATATTGACGCCGTCCGCCTCGGCCTGCTTGCGGGTCTCGGCCCACATCGGGTCGTTGCGGTCCCAGACCGACTTGATGACGCCCGACAGGATCGCCGAATCGACGCCGATCGCATCATGCGGCTCGGCAAAGGTGGGGCCGTCATGGACCAGCACCATCTGGTCGCCCGAAATGTCGATCAGCTGGTCGTTTTCCGGCTTCAGCGGCCCGACGTTCAGGAAGCGGTCCTTCGAGAACTTGCACAGCACGACCAGCCAGTCGTTGCGCGCGTCCAGCGTCTCGCCCATCGTGGTCTTGAGATGGCCGGGCTGGTAATGCACGTCCAGCTTTTGCTTGATCGGGTCGATGTCCTCGCCGGCATAGGCGCGGATCGCCTCCTCGATGTTCCACTTGACCACCTGGCTGTCGATGAAAAGCGAGGTATAGGCGTTGCCGCGCCCGTCAAAGGCGGTGTGCAGCGGGCCCAGCCCCAGTTCCGGCTCGGCCACCACGGCGCTGCGCAGGTCGGCATCCTCATAGAAAATCGCGTCGAACTTGGTCACGTCCAGCACCGTCACCGTGGGCGACAGCTTGCCGGCGACGACCAGGTGCTTCTTGTCCGGCGCCATGTTGCAGCCATGCGGGTTGTTGGCGATGGGGATGTAGCGGGTGAACAGGCTGCCCGCCTCCTTGCGGCCGTCCAGCACCTTGCAGCCGTTGATTTCCTCGTATTGGCCGGCCTCGATGGCCTTTTCGATCTCGACGATGTTGAAGACGACGACATGGTCCATCTCGGCCTCGCTCATCTCGGCCAGCGTCATGCCCATTTCCGAGTTGTAGGAGGTCGAGAAGGCATATTTGCCCTCGTAATCGGCATCGCAATTGTCGAGGTTGCCCGAGACCAGCACCTGCCAGGCGACTTCCCACTTGTCGGCATCGACAGCGGTGAAGACGTTCACATAGGTCGAGATGTCGTCCATCGTGGTGCCGTCGTTGATCAGCGGCGCCTCGTCCTCGCCGTTGCAGAACACATAGTTGCTGCGCGGCCATTTCTGCGGGCGCAGGCCGTGGATGGCCTTGGCGTTCGGCACCTCCAGGATGGCGTCGCATTTCATCACGTCGCAGCGCACCCGCGCCACGCGGGTATTGGCCTTGTCGTTCATGAACAGGAAGCGGCCGTCATACTTGCCCTCGGTAAAGGACATGTGGACATGGTGCAGGTCGCCGTTGTCGTGGATGCGCTTGCCGTTGGCGGCAAGGTGCTTCCTGGTCCGCTCGGTCATGCTGCGTTCGTGGATGAGGATCGATTCGTTGGTGATGCCCCAGCCGGTGGCCGAGCAGCGGTTGAAGACCGGCACGCGCATCAGTTCGCGCATCGAGGGGATGCCCAGGATGCGCAGCTCACCGGTCTGGCCCGAGGACCAGAAGCCGTAATAATCGTCCAGCTGTCCGGGCGCAACGGCACCGGCACCGCTGGCGGCCAGCGCCGCACCGCTGCCCGCGGCGGTGGCGAGGCCCGCGGCGCCCGCGCCGATCACGGCCGGCCCCAGCGCCAGCCGCCCCCCGAACGCGCCGGCCATGGCCGCGCCGCCGGCCGTCGCGCCCAGAAGCGCGCGGCGGCTCAGGCCGTTTTGCTGTTTGGTTTCCATGGTCGAACTCCTTTTCGTGTTCAAGCTTCGATCTTGCGGGCGGCGTTGGGGTGCCCGGCCGGGGGCTGGCCCAGCTTGGGCACGCTGCCGGCGGCCACGGCCTCGCGCCGCTTCAACTTGCGGATCACCACCGGGCAGGTGGTCTTGGACTGGTAAAGCACCTGGCAATGCATGCAGTTGATGCATTCGTTGGGATTGATCTCGCCCGTCGGGTGGATGGACTGCACCGGGCATTGCTGGGCGCAGATCTGGCAGGGATTGCCGCATTCGCGATAGCGCTTGAGCCAGTCGAACATGCGGATCCGCGCCGGAATCGCCAGCGCCGCGCCCAGGGGGCACAGATAGCGGCAATAGAAGCGTTCGACGAAGAGCCCGGCGATCAGCAGCGCCGCCGCATAGGCCACGAAGGGCCAGGCGCGGACGAAGTTCAGGATGATCGCGGTCTTGAAGGGCTCGACCTCGGCCAGATGCTCGGCCCGTTCCACGCTCATCAGCGACACGCCGAAAAGCCCCAGGAAGATCATGTACTTGACCGGCCAGAGCCGCTCGTGCAGGCCCCAGGGCAGCGTCCATTGCGGGATGCGCAGCTTGCGGGCGACCTGGTTCGTCAGCTCTTGCAGCGCGCCAAAGGGGCAAAGCCAGCCGCAATAGGCCCCGCGGCCCCAGAACAGCAGCGCCGCGGCGACCGCAAACCACAGGATGAAGGTCAGCGGGTCCAGCAGGAAGGCCTGCCAGCTGAAACCGTTCACCAGGCTGCCGAACAGCGCCATCAGGTTCACCACCGACAGCTGCGCATTGGCATACCAGCCCAGGAAGACCAGCGTCACGGTCAGGAAGCCCATGCGGAAGACATAGAAGGCGCGCTCGTTGCGGGTGGCGAAGCTCTGGAAGAAGAAGGCCCCGGTCAGCACCAGCAGCATGACGCCGAGCCCGGCGATCTTGGCCTTGGAATCCAGCCAGATGCGCTTCCACAGCTGCGCCTGGGCCTGGCTCTCGTCGTGCTGGGCCGCGGGCGCTGCCGCCTCGGGCGCCGGCGCGGCGACGCTGCGCAGGTATTTCTGCGGCAGTTGATAGCCCAGGTCGAAGGTGTGGAAGACCTTCTCGATCGGCCCCACCTCGCGCTGCACCAGAAGTTGGATGCGGAAGGGTTTCGTCGGGTCGAAGCCCGAGGCGGCGGGGATCTTGAACAGGTCCATCTCGGTGAAATCCGGCGCGCCTTCGGCAGCGATGGCATTCACCCGCCGGTGGTCGCGGTCGCGGAAGCGGACCGAGATGTCGTCCTGGATCAGCACGATGCGGTCGAAGATGCCGCCGCGCACATAGCCCGAGCCCTTGAAGCTGTAGAGCCCGCGGCCCATCACCGCCACCGCCTGGTCGCCGGGCGCGAGCCAGGCCTGCAGGTTCGCCGCCTGCGCATCGCCCAGCAGCGCCTTGCCGATGGCGGGGACCGAGACCAGCCCGGCCTGCATCTCGATGAAGGTGGTCTCGGGGGGCTCGGACAGGGCGCGCCGGCCGGCGCGGGGATCGGCATTGCCGGCAAAGGCCGCGTTCACCTGTCCCGCGTCCAGGGTCAGCCGGCGCAGGGTGCCGTCGCCCTCCATCTCGTGCCAGTCGGCGGGAAGGGCGGCCTCGGGGTCGATCTCGAATTTCGGCCCGCTGGCGGCGGCCTCGGTCGCCAGCCCGCCCAGGCCGAGCGCGCGGGCGACCCTCAGCCCCGAGCGCGTGATGGAATCGTCGATCACCATCACCGTGACCGTGGCGCCCGAGATGATCTCGACCTCATGCCCGGTGCCGCCCGATTGCGCCTCGGCCACCAGGTCGAGGCCCCTGTAGCCCTCGACCAGCGCCTTGACCTTGGCTTCGGGGATGCCGATCAGCACGATGGGTTCGGAATGCTTGACCAGCCGGACGCCGGCAACCTTCGCATCCTTGTCCAGCGCCACGAGCGTATGGATGGGCTTGCCGGAATAACCGGTGGTGCCGACGAAATCCGAGGTGACGAAGGCATGGGCAATGGTCTCGCCGCCCTTCAGCACCGGCGCCACGGCCAGATCGGCGCGGATCGGCCCGAACCCGTCGGCGCCGGGCACCAGTTCGGCCGCGTTCTGCTCCGGCAGCAGCTGTGCCAGCACGCTTTCGGCGGCTGCCGGCAGGGTCGGCAGCAACAGCGATGCGATCGTCAGGGCAAGGCGGAGGATCTTCATGCTCGGGCATCCATGGCAATTGCCTGGGCCCGGCGCTTCGGCTGGCGCGGATCGCCCGCATCAGACCAGAGGCTGTCGCCCGCGGGCGACGGGACCGCATGGGTCCAGACAGAGGAGAAAGACGGGGGGCCGCGCGTCAGGACCAGCAGCGGGCGGATCGCGCCGCGCACCTGCGCCGCGTCCGCCGTCACCGCGGGACGCGTCCACCGCACCGGCCTGCCCGGCAGGACGGGCTCGGACCCCGAGACGAGCAGCGGCGAATGGCAGACGGGGCAGTCGCGGCAATCCTGCGGCGCGGGATGTTCGTTGCCATCGGCATCCAGCCAGACGGTGCGGGCATGGCCCTCGGCGCAGATCACCGTCTGTTGCAGCGGGCCCGCCAGCGCCGCGGCCAGGTGGCCGGGCATGGCAGCGCCCGTGCCGGCCCATCCCGCCAACAGAAGGAGGAGAATCGCCGCGAAAGACAGCAAGGCCCGGGCCGGATTATGAGCTGCACTGTGGCACATGCCCCTCTCATTATGCCTTTGTCCGCCGCGTGCTTTGATTTCGGTCAAACCTGGAAGCCGCAAAATGCTCCCGGGAAGCAATTCCGCGGACCGGGTGGACCGCCTGCGACATTCTGTCATGCCGGAAGTCCGAGCTTTTCTCTCTGACTTTGACTTTTCTCAAGCCGAATGCCCTGTACCGGACCTAAACCGAGTACGACGGGCGGGCTTGTCCGCCCGGACCACCAAGGAGAACACGATGTTCCACCATTCCCTCGCCGCTGCCGCCGCCGCGCTTCTGGCCCTTGCCGCCCCCGGTTTCGCGGCAACCCACGAGGTGCATATGCTCAACAAGGGCGAATCGGGCGCCATGGTCTTTGAACCGGCCTTCGTGCGCGCCGAACCGGGCGACGTCATCAACTTCGTCCCCACCGACAAGAGCCACAATGTCGAAGCGATCAAGGAAATCCTGCCGGAAGGCGTCGAATCCTTCAAAAGCAAGATCAACGAATCCTACACGCTGACCGTGACCGAACCGGGGCTTTATGGCGTGAAATGCACGCCGCATTTCGGCATGGGCATGGTCGGGCTGGTGCAGGTCGGCGACGCGCCCGAGAATCTCGACGCCGCCAAGACCGCCAAGATGCCCAAGAAGGCGCGCGAGCGCATGGATGCCGAACTGGCCCAGGTCAACTGACCGGGACGGCACCGACCGCCGGGAGAGGGACCGGGCGCGGCGCGATACACTCGCCCGCGCCTTTCTTGATGAAAGTCGCTTCCAATCCCGGTCCCGCCATGGCCAAACGCCGGGCGCATCCCCATATGCCGGGCATGGCGTCACCGCGAAGGGAAACGGCATGAGCAAGATCGACTTGACCGAACAGGGTTTCATCGTCGAAGCGCAGGAACTGGCCGCGGCCTTCGGGATCGAGCCCGGCCGGGTGCCTGAACTGATGCGGGAAAATCGCATCACCACCCGCTGCGAGACCGGAGAGGGCGAGGATGCCGGGCGCCATCGCCTGACCTTCTTTTTCCAGCACCAGGCGCTGCGCCTGACCGTCGACGCCGAGGGCAGGATCCTGAAACGCGCCCGCTTCGACGTCCCGGCCCGCAACGCCGGCGGCGGCTGAGCGCGCAAGCGGGGCATCCGGCCGGCCGGAAGCCCCGCAGCCGGTCACGAGGCGAGAACGCGCGGGAACAACACTTCCTCCTCCAGGTGGATATGGGCGACCACGTCGTCGCAAAGCTTGCGCAGGCCGGTGTAAAGCGCCGTCCACGAACCGCAGGCGCCGACCGGCAGGGTCAGGCCATGGGTCACATGCTCGATCCGGCGCAGCAGTTCCGCGGTATCCTGATGCTCGGCCCGCATNTTGCGCAGGCCGGTGTAAAGCGCCGTCCACGAACCGCAGGCGCCGACCGGCAGGGTCAGGCCATGGGTCACATGCTCGATCCGGCGCAGCAGTTCCGCGGTATCCTGATGCTCGGCCCGCATGATGCGGATGGGCCCGGCCAGCATGGCGCCGCCGCCCTGCAGGATGGCCGGGAACAGCACCGTCTCCTCCTTGGCCATGTGCGATTCCAGGTCGTCGCGCAGCGCGATCAGCGCCTCGGTCAGGCCCAGGGGCGCCTCGTCATGGTCGCCATGCACCATCTCGACCCGGTCGGCCAGCCCGATCAGCCAGCCCAGTTCCTCGCGATGGGTGTCGTGATAGCGGCTGAGGATATGGTCGATCAGCGCCGGGGTTTCGGCCGGGGCGTCGCGGCCGGCATTGTCGATCAGCGCCTGCAATTCGGCGGTCAGCGCCGGCAAGGCGACGCCGGCCTTTTCAGCGGCTTCGGCCAGGCCCGAATCGGCGCCGCAGCAAAAGCTGATGCCGGCGCGGCGGAACACCTCGGCGGCACCGGGCAGCCGGGCGGCGATGTCGCCGACGATACTGTCGGGCGCAAGGGTGATGTCAGTCATGATGGTCTCCTCCATGGGGTGCGGGTCGAGAGGCGGCCCAGGCTTGGGCCAGCGGCGGGCCGAGGCGCAGCAGATCGACCGCGCGGGCGGCGATCTGGGCGGTGACTTCGGCCAGGCTTTGCGGGCGCAGGTAAAAGGCCGGCACCGGCGGCAGGATCACCGCGCCCATCCGGGTCGCGGCCTGCATGTTTTCCAGATGCGCCAGCGTCAGCGGCGCCTCGCGCGCCAGCAGCACCAGCGGCCGGCGCTCCTTGAGCTGCACCGAGGCGGCGCGGGTCAGCAGCCCGTCGTCGAAACCATGCGCGATGGCCGCAAGGCTGCGCATCGAACAGGGCGCCACGATCATGCCCGCGACCGGGCAGGAGCCCGAGGCGATGGCCGCGCCCAGGTCGCGCTGCGCGTGAACGCGCGTTGCCAGCGCCTGCAAGGCGGACAGCGCATCGGGTCCGACCTCCTCGGCCAGCGTGCGCCGCGCCATGGCCGAGACGACCAGGTCGATTTCCGTCCCGAGCCGGGCCAGCGCGCGGGCGCAATCCAGCGCCAGCGCCGCGCCCGAGGCGCCGGAAACGCCCAGCACCACCCTCATGGCAGCACCGCGGCCAGAAGCGCCTCGGCCCGTGCCTCATGCGCCGGGTCAAGCTGCATGACCCGGCCCCATTCGCGGCTGGTCTCGGCGCCGATCTTGGTGGTGGCGTCCAGCCCCAGCTTGCCCGCCAGCCCCTCGACGGGCGAGGCGAAATCCAGGTAATCCATCGGCGTGCGGTCCAGCAGCATCACGTCGCGGCCGGGGTCCATCCGGGTCGAGATCGCCCAGGCGATGTCGTCCCAGCTGCGCACGTCGATGTCGCTGTCCACCACGACGACCAGCTTGGTATAGCTGAATTGCGGCAGCATCCCCCACAGCGCCATCATCACCCGCCGCGCCTGGCCGGGATAGCGCTTGTCGATCGCCACCACCGCCATGCGATAGGAACAGGCGGCGGGCGGCAGCCACAGGTCGGTGATTTCCGGGATCTGGGCGCGGATCACCGGCAGCGCCAGGTCGTTGAACACCTCGCCGATGACCGAGGGCTCGTCGGGCGGCCGGCCGGTGACGGTGGACAGGTAAAGCGGATCGCCCCGGCAGGTGATGCGGCTGACGCGCATGACGGGAAAGGGCTCGACGGCGTTGTAATAGCCGGTATGGTCGCCGAAGGGGCCTTCGGGCGCGGTCTCGCCGGGATGCACCCAGCCCTCGACGATCACCTCGGCGCGGGCGGGCACCATCAGCGGCACGGTCTGCGCCGCGACCAGTTCGCTGCGCGCACCGCGCAGCACGCCGGAGAACCCCAGTTCGGACACGGTTTCGGGCAGCGGCAGCGCGGCGGCCAGCAGCAGCGCCGGATCGGCCCCCAGCGCGATGGCGACCGGCATCGGCTCGCCCGCCTGCGCCCAGCTGCGGTGATGCGCCGCCCCGCCGCGATGCGCCAGCCAGCGCAGGATCAGCCGGTCGGGGCCCAGAACCTGCGCGCGATAGACGCCCAGATTGTAGCGGGTCAGATCCTCGGCCCGGCTGTCCCGCGGCCGGGTCAGCACCACCGGCCAGGTGATCAGCGGCCCGCCATCCTCGGGCCAGGGCGTCTGCACCGGCAGCGAATCGAGGCCGGGCAGTTCGGCCTCTTGCGCCGGGCCGTGGCGCAAAAGCTTGGGCCGCGTCGCCAGTGCCGCGCGCAGCATCGGCCAGCGCGACATGGCGTCGCGCATGCCCTCGACCGGCGCCGGGCTGCGCAGCGCGGCCAGGAATTCGCCAAAGCCCGCGACCTCGTCCGGCTGCAGGCCCAACCCGGCCGCGACCCGTGCCCTGGTGCCGAAAAGATTGGCGATCACCGGGATGCGCGCCCCTTCAGGCCGGTCGAAGCGCAGGGCCGGGCCGCCGCGGCGCAGGCAGGCCAGTTCGACCGCGGTCATCTCGTGGCGCAGCGAGACGGGCTCGGCGATGCGGGCGAACTCGCCCCGCGCCTCCAGCCAGGACAGAAAGGCCCGCAGGTCGGGAAAGGAAGGAAGGCTGCGCATCAATGGCTCCGGCAGGCCCGCGGCAAGGCGGGCGGATCATGGCGGAAAGGCTAGGCGGGAATTTCCGCGGCTGATTTGACGAATATCAATCACAGCGCCGATTGGTCGGCCTAGACCGGGATCATGACCCAGCGCCCCACCCTGCCGCCGCTGCTGATGCGGCTTCCGCCCCCGCCGCTTGCCCGCCCGGCCCTTGGCCTGGCGCTGACGGCTTTCCTGCGCCGCATCGCCGCGCGCGAGCCCGCGATCCTGTCGCGCCTCGGCCCCTATGCCCAGGCGCGCTTCCTGCTCGATGTCAGCGACGCGCCGTTCCTGCTGTTGATGCAGCCCCAGGCGCGGCGGCTGACCGCGCATCCGCGCCACGCCCCCCCGCCCGAGCATGACGCCGCGATCCGGGGCGGGCTGGCGGCCTTCCTCGCCATGCTGCACGGCGCCGAGGACGGCGATGCGCTGTTCTTTTCCGGCGAGTTGCAGATCGGCGGCGATACCTCGGCGGTACTGGCGCTGCGCAATGCGCTGGACGATGCCGAACTGGACCTGACCGAGGAACTGGCGGCGCTGACCGGCCGGCCGCTGGGGCGCTGGCTGCGCCGCGGCTCGGCGCTGGTCGCGCGCAGAAGCGGGCTGGTCCTGTCCCGACAAGAGGTGATGCCATGATGGAACTGGTCTGCCCGGCCGGAACCCCGGCGGCCCTGCGCGCCGCGGTCGATGCGGGCGCGCATACGGTCTATTGCGGCTTTGCCGACGAAACCAATGCCCGCAACTTTCCCGGCCTGAATTTCAGCCGCGAGGAACTGGCCGAGGGCGTGGCCTATGCCCATGCCCGCGACGCCAAGGTTCTGGTGGCGATCAATACCTTTCCGCGCGCCGGCGACCAGGCGCTGTGGCACCGCGCCGTGGCCGATGCCGCCCGGCTGGGCGCCGATGCGGTGATCCTGGCCGATCTGGGCCTGATCGCGCATGCCGCCGAGGCCCATCCCGGCCTGCGGCTGCACCTGTCGGTGCAGGCCGCCGCCGCCAATCCCGACGCGATCAACTTCTATGCCGAAACCTTCGGCATCCGCCGGGTCGTGCTGCCCCGCGTGCTGTCGGTCGAGGAAATCACCGCCATCAACCGCGAGATCGAGGTGGAAACCGAGGTCTTCGTCTTTGGCGGGCTTTGCGTCATGGCCGAGGGGCGCTGTTCGCTGTCCTCCTATGCCACGGGGCTTTCGCCGAACATGAACGGCGTCTGCTCGCCCGCAAGCCACGTCGCCTATGCCGATGTTGGCGGCAATCACGAGGCGCGGCTGGGTGATTTCCTGATCCACCGCACGCCCAAGGGCATGCCGGTGCCCTATCCGACGCTGTGCAAGGGCTGCTTCACCTCGCCCGACGGCAAGGGGGACAGCCAGACCGGCCATATCTTCGAGGATCCGGTCAGCCTGGACGCGACCCGGCTGATTCCGGCGCTGCAAAAGGCCGGGGTCAGCGCCCTGAAGATCGAGGGGCGGCAGCGATCCCGCGCCTATGTCGCGCAGGTGGTGCGCGCCTTCCGTGCCGCCGTCGAGGCCGCCGAACAGGGTGCGCCCATGCCCGAGGGACTGCTTGCGCGGCTGACCGAGGGTCAGGCCGCCACCACCGGCGCCTATGCCAAGACCTGGAGATGACCATGGACCTGACCGTCGGCGCCATCGCCTTTTTCTGGAGCGCGGAGCAGGTCCGCGCCTTTTACCGGACGCTGGCCGATACCCCCGTTCAGCGGGTGGTGATCGGCGAATGGGTCTGCTCGAAGCGCCTGCCCTTCTGGCAGCACGAGATCCCCGCCGCCGTCGAGGTTCTGCAAGCCGCCGGCAAGGAGGTGGCGCTGTCCACGCTGACGCTGATCACGCTGAAACGCGAAAGGCGGCAGACCGAGGAGCTGTTCGCCTCGGGCCTGCCGGTCGAGATCGCCGACCTCAGCGCGCTCAAGCACCTGCCCGAGGGCGCGCCCTTCTGGGTCGGCCCGACCGTCAACGTCTATAACGAGGGCACGCTGGAATGGCTGGCCGGCAAGGGCGCGCAGCGCATCTGCCTGCCGCCCGAACTGCCGCTGGACTCGGTCGCGCAGCTGGCGCAGGCCGGCCGGCAGGCCGGCGTCGCGGTCGAGGTCTGGGGCCATGGCCGGGCGCCGCTCGCGATCTCGGGGCGCTGCTATCACGCCCGGCTGCACGACCGCGCCAAGGACAGCTGCCAGTTCGTCTGCGCCGAGGATCCCGACGGCCGCACGGTCGAGACGCTGGAGGGCCAGCCCTTCCTGACCGTGAACGGCGTCCAGACGCTGAGCTATGCGCATATGAGCGTCGCGGGACAGGTCGATGCCCTGCGCGAGGCCGGGGTCGCCGCGCTGCGGTTGTCGCCGCAGCCGGGCGATTTCGCGGCCGTGACCCGGCTTTACGCGCGGCTGCTGGAAAGCGGGCTTTCGGCGCAGGACGCGCTGGCCGGCTTGCGCCGCATCCAGCCCGGCGCCATCTTTGCCCAAGGCTTCCTGGAGGCGCGCCCCGGCGCCGCCCCCTGCCCCTGATCCCTGTCTGACGGAGACGCGCGATGTCCACCTCGGAACGCATGCGCAACTACCACGGCCCGGTACTGCTGAGCCACGGCTTCCGGGCCTTCTTCCTGCTCTCGGCGCTTTGGGCGGCGCTGGCCATGGCGATCTGGGTCGCCATGCTCGGCGGGGCCGAGATCCTGCCCCTGGCCTTCGACCCGTTCAGCTGGCACGCCCATGAGTTCCTTTACGGCTATCTCGGCGGGGTCATCGCCGGCTTCCTGCTGACCGCAGTACCGAACTGGACCGGGCGGCTGCCGGTGATGGGCGCGCCCTTGGCCGGGCTGGTCGGGCTGTGGCTGCTGGGCCGGGCCGCGGTCGGGGCTTCGGCGCTGCTCGATTGGCGCGTGGTCCTGCTGGCCGACCTGGCCTGCGGGGTGATGCTGCTGGCCTTCCTGGCGCGCGAGATCCTGCATGGCCGGAACTGGCGCAACCTGCCGGTGCTGGCGCTGCTCGGGCTGTTCACCGCCGGCAACGCGCTGTTTCACATCGAGGCCGCTCGCGGAGACGCGGCCTTCGAGGGCATGGGCATGCGGCTGGGCCTGGCCGCGGGCCTGGTGCTGGTCGCGCTGATCGGCGGGCGCATCATCCCCAGCTTTACCCGCAACTGGCTGGCGGCGCGGGGGGTGCAGCGCCTGCCGGCGCCCTTCGGCCGCGGCGACGGGCTGGTGCTGGGCCTGACGGTGGTCACGCTGGCGGGCTTCGTCGCCCTGCCCGACGGCCGGGCCATGCCCTGGCTGATGCTGGCCTGCGGTGCGGCGCATCTGTGGCGGCTGGCACGCTGGCAGGGCGCGCAGACCGGGGCCGAGCCGCTGCTTTGGGTGCTGCACCTGGCCTATGGCTTCCTGGCGCTCGGCTTCTGGGCCGAGGCGGTGGCGGGCTTCGGCCTGATGGCCGCGGCGCCGGCGCGGCATGTCTGGCTGGCCGGCGCCATCGGGCTGATGACGCTTGCGGTAATGAGCCGTGCGAGCCTGGGCCATAGCGGCCGCGCGCTGCATGCCGGGCGCGGCACCACGGCGCTTTACCTGGCGCTGACCGCCTCGGTCGCGCTGCGGCTGCTGGCCGGGCTGCTGCCGGCCCAGGTCTGGCTACTGCATCTGTCGGGCACGCTGTGGGTTCTGGCCTTCGGCGGCTTCGCCCTGCTCTACCTGCCGGTGCTGGCGCGGCCGCGGGTGGCGAAAAAGCCGGTCTCGGGGGCAAGGCGCCCAGCCTGAAGCGCGCCATGCAAAAAGGCCCGGTCAGCGCGACCGGGCCTTTTTCGTTGCGGAGCTTTTCGGCTTAGGCGGGTTGCAGCCCGCAAATCCGCTGGCACCAGCCCATGACCTGCGCCTGCTCACCGGGAAGCGGCGTGGCAAGCCCATCGGCAAAGGCCTGGAACGCCGGCAGGTTCAGCCCGTTCACCCCGGCCAGCACCGGGATGCCGCGCGACAGCGCCTCGGCGATCAGGGGCGCAAAGCCGCGGCCCTCGGCTTCCTGCTTGCCGAACTTGTTGACCAGCAGCAGGTCGGCACCGGGCAGCGCCGCCGTGACGCCCAGCACCGCCGCCTCCAGCACGCCCGCGTCCAGCCGGCAGCCACGTGCGCCATTGCCGCGGTCCTCGCTGATGCGCAGCACCGGGCCGTCGGGCAGCACGCGCAGGTCCATGTCGCATTTGACGCGGCCCTCGCGCTGGGGATTGGTCTGCACCGTGCCCGCCAGCCGTAGCCCCGCCGCCTGCGCCGCCTGGGCAAAGGCGGCCAGGAAGCGGTCGTTCGCGCCGCGGCCCGGCAGGCTGACATAGGCAAGCTGCATCACGCGCGCCTTTCCCGGTCGAAGGAGATGCCGGAGATGTCCGCCCCGGCGATCAGCCTGTCAAGATAGTCGCGGCTGGCGCGCAGCCAGGCCGCCTTGTCATGGGCCTGGCGCAATTGCGGCAACACCGCCTCCAGCGGCAGCACGGCGCCGCGCGCGCGCGCATCCAGACGGATGACATGCAGGCCATAGCGGGTCTCGGCCAGGGCCAGCCCCCCCTCCTCCATCGTGGCCAGCACGGCCTCGAACTCGGGCACGGTATCGCCCGAGGTCAGTTGCCCCAGCACCCCGCCGGCGCTTTTCGACGAACAGGCGCTAAGCTCGGCGGCCAGTTCGGCAAAGCGTCGCGGCTGGGCGCGCAGCTCGGCCAGCACCGCCTCGGCCCGCTCCCGCGCCTGGGCACGGGCCTCGGCATCGTCGGGGGCGGCCGCAAACAGGATATGCGCCGCCTCATAGAGCGAGGGCGCGCGGAACTGTTCGGGATGGGCGGCATAATGCGCGGCCAGCGCCGCCTCGTCGGCGGGCGCGGGCTCGACCGCCTGGTCCAGCAGGGCACGGATCGCGGCCTCGTCCTCGGTCTCCCATTGGCCGGGGGCAAGCTCGGCGGGTTCCGCCGCGATGCCCTGGACGCGAGCTTCCTGCAGCAGAAGCTCGCGCACCGCCAGCGCGCGGGCGGCAGCGCGCCAGGCATGGCCGGGCTTGCCCTTGGGCGCGGGGTGGTTCTGCGCCTCGGCCGCGATGCGGCCGGGATCGAGCGTCACGCCGTTCACGACGACCGGCGGCAAGAGCGGTTTCATCTCCATAACCCCTACTCCGCCGGATGGCGCTTGGTCCGCACGATCTGGTAGCCCGGCCGCCACAGATAGCGCACCGGGGCCGAGATCATGTGGACCAACCGCGTGAAGGGGAACAGCAGGAAGATGGTCAGCCCCAGCAGGATATGCAGCTTGAAAAGCCAATGCACGCCGACCAGGTGATCGGCCGCACCCGCACGGAAATAGACGATGCCCTGCGCCCAGGACATCAGCCGCGTCATCTCGTGCCCGTCAAGGTGCTGCATGGAAACCAGGATGGTCATCAGCCCCAGCACCAGCTGCGCGACCAGCAGCGCCAGGATGCCGGTATCGGCCAGCGTGGTATGGGCGCGCACCCGCGGGTCGGTCAGACGGCGATGCAGCAGCATGCCGCCCCCGACCAGCGCCATCACCCCGGCGATGCCGCCCGCGGTCATCGCCAGCACCTGCTTGGCACCATGGCTGATGCCCAGCGCGTCGAAGACGGCGATGGGGGTCAGCAGCCCGACCAGATGGCCGAAGAAGATTACCAGCACGCCGACATGGAACAGTACCGAGCCAATGACGAATTGCCGCCGCCGCAGGATCTGGCTGGACTTGGATTTCCAGCTGAACGGATCCTGGTCATAGCGGATGATCGAGCCCAGGAGCATCACGGTGATGGCGATATAGGGATAGATCCCGAAAAGGAAATTGTTCATCTGCGCCTCCTCATTGCGCCGGGTTCGCGACGCGCGGGGCGTCCATGCGGGCAAGGATGTCGCGGCTGACCGGGCAGCCGGCATTGGGGTCGGGGCCGAACGTGACCTGCGCCTCTTCCCAGACGGCATCGAGCGCCGCCAGATCCTCGGGATCGTCGTCGGGGACGGCGGCCAGTTCCTCGGGCAGCTCGGCCGGCTCGGTCACCACCAGCGCCACCAGCGCGCTGAGCACGCCGGCATAGGCCGTCTCGCGCCGCGTCAGCCGCTCGGCCAGCGCGACCAGGATGTGCGAGGCATCGGCCAGAAGCGCCTCGGCCTCGGCCAGGGGCCGGGTGGACAGGTATTCCAGCAGCACCGGCAGGTGGTCGGGCAGTTCCGACCCGACCAGGTCGAAGCCGCCGGCGCGATAGGTTTCCAGAAGATCGACCATGGCGCCGCCGCGGTCGCGGCTTTCGCCATGCACATGCTCGAACAGGTTCAGCGACAGGCTGCGCGAACGGTCGAACAGCAGCACATAGCGTTCCTGAAGGTCGTAGAGGTCGCCCTGGCGCAATTCCTGCAGCAGGCGGCGGATTTCCTCCATGCGCTTGGGGCCAAGCAGCCCCTCGGCTTGCAGCACCGCGTCGATTTCGGGCAGCGCGGCGATCAGCTCCTCGTTGGGATAGGACAGCAGCGCGGAAAGGGCTCGGAAGCTTTTCATGCGATGAACTCCTGCGGGCTGCGGAATTTCTTGCCGCCAAAGAGCGACGGCGTGTCGCCCGATGAACAGCCGTGCCCGTCGGTAAAGCCGCAGCCGCCGCGCAGGTCATAGGCGTCCTCGACGATCTCGCGATGCGTGGTCGGGATGACGAAACGGTCCTCGTAATTGGCGATGGCCAGCAGCTGATACATCTCGTCGATCTGCTGCGGCGTCAGGCCGACGCGCTTGGCGACGCCCAGGTTCACCACCCCGTCCAGCGTCTTGGAACGCATGTAGCTGCGCATGGCCAGCATCCGCTCCAGCGCGGCGGCCACCGGCGCCTCGTCCCCGGCGGTCAGCATGTTGGCCAGATAGCGCAGCGGGATGCGCAGGCTGCGCACGTCGGGCATGTCGTCCTGGGCCGCGATCTTGCCCGCCTCGGCGGCGTTCTGGATCGGCGACAGCGGCGGCACATACCAGACCATCGGCAGGGTGCGGTATTCCGGGTGCAACGGGAAGGCGATCTTCCATTCCATCGCCATCTTCCAGATCGGCGATTTCTGCGCGCCTTTGATCCAGTCCTCGGGCACGCCCTCGGCGCGGGCGGCGGCGATCACCTCGGGATCGTTGGGGTCCAGGAAGACGCCCAGCTGCGCGTCGTAGAGGTCCATTTCCGATTCCGCCGCCGCGGCCTCGGCGATCTTGTCGGCATCGTAAAGCATCACGCCCAGGTAGCGGATGCGCCCGACGCAGGTTTCCGAGCAGACCGTGGGCTGGCCCGATTCAAGGCGCGGATAGCACAGGATGCATTTCTCCGACTTCCCGGTGGACCAGTTGTAATAGATCTTCTTGTAGGGGCAGCCCGAGACACACATCCGCCAGCCCCGGCACTTGTCCTGGTCGATCAGCACCACCCCGTCCTCTTCGCGCTTGTAGATCGCGCCCGAGGGACAGGAGGCAACGCAGGCCGGGTTGAGGCAATGCTCGCACAGCCGCGGCAGATACATCATGAAGGTGTTTTCGTATTCGCCGTAGATGTCCTTCTGGATGCCCTCGAAGTTATAGTCCTTGCTGCGTTTCTCGAACTCGCCGCCCAGGATCTCCTCCCAGTTCGGGCCCCATTCGATCTTTTCCATCCGCTCGCCCGAGATCTTGGATCGCGGCCTTGCGGTCGGGAAGGCCTGCATCTCGGGCGCCGATTTCAGATGGTCATAGTCGAAATCGAAGGGCTCGTAGAAATCGTCGATCTCGGGCAGGTCGGGGTTGGCGAAGATATTGGCCAGGATGCGCCACTTGCCGCCCTGCTTGGGCCGCAGATGGCCCGAGCGGGTCCGCACCCAGCCGCCGTTCCAGCGCCTCTGGTTTTCCCAATCCTTGGGATAGCCGATGCCGGGCTTGGTCTCGACGTTGTTGAACCAAGCGTATTCGACCCCCTCGCGCGAGGTCCAGACGTTCTTGCACGTCACCGAGCAGGTATGGCAGCCGATACACTTGTCCAGGTTCAGCACCATGCCGATTTGCGCACGCACTTTCATTCCGCTGCCTCCGTCGCTTGGGTTGCGGGCCCCGTTTCCAGGGGTTGGTCGAGCCAGTCGACCTTGTTCATCTTGCGGACGATGACGAATTCGTCCCGGTTGGCGCCCACGGTGCCGTAATAGTTGAAGCCGTAGGCCAGCTGCGCATAGCCGCCGATCATATGGGTGGGCTTGGGCACGATGCGCGTCACCGAGTTGTGGATGCCGCCGCGCAGGTTGGTGATCTGGCTGCCGGGCGTGTTCACGATCTTTTCCTGGGCGTGATACATGAACATGCTGCCTTCCTTCATGCGCTGGCTGACCACCGCGCGGGCGGTGATGACGCCATTGCTGTTGAAGACCTCGACCCAGTCATTGTCGACCAGCCCGGCCTTCCGGGCGTCGATTTCCGAGATCCACACCACCGGGCCGCCGCGGTTCAGCGTCAGCATCAGCAGGTTGTCGGTATAGGTGGAATGGATGCCCCATTTCTGGTGCGGGGTGATGAAGTTCAGCACCACGTGCTTTTCGCCCGCGGCCAGCGACTTCCTCGCATCCGCGCCGACGGTCTTCAGGTCGACGGGCGGGCGCCAGGTCACAAGGGCCTCGCCGAAGGCGCGCATCCATTCGTGGTCCTGGTAAAGCTGCTGGCGGCCCGAGACGGTGCGCCACGGGATCAGCTCATGCACGTTGGTCCAGCCGGCGTTATAGCAGACCTCCTCGCTTTCGATGCCCGACCAGGTGGGCGAGGAGATGATCTTCCTCGGCTGGGCGGCAATGTCGCGGAAGCGGATCTTCTCGTCCTCCTTGACCTCGGCCAGGTGCTTGTGGTCGCGGCCAGTGGCCTTGCCAAGCGCCTCCCAGGCCTTGACCGCCACCTCGCCATTGGTCTCGGGGGCCAGCATCAGCACCACCTCGGCGGCGTCGATCGCCGTCTCGATCCGCGCCATGCCCTTGGTCGCGCCCTCCTCGGTCACGCGGCCGTTCAGGGCTTGCAGGTGATGCACCTCGTCCTTGGTGTCCCAGGAAATGCCCTTGCCGCCATTGCCCAGCTTTTCCATCAGCGGACCCAGCGCGGTGAAGCGCTTGTAGAGGTTGGGATAGTCGCGCTCGATCTCGATATAGGCCGGCGCGGTCTTGCCGGGGATCAGCTCGCATTCGCCCCGCTTCCAGTCCTGCACGAAGGGCTGGGCGATCTCGCCGGCGCTGTCATGCTGCAAGGGCAGCTGCACCACGTCGGTCTCGACCCCCAGCACCTCGGGCGCGATTTCCGAGAACTTGCGGGCGATGGACTTGAAGATCTCCCAGTCGGTCCTGGACTCATAGGCCGGGTCCACCGCCGCCTGCAGCGGGTGGATGAACGGATGCATGTCCGACGTGTTCATGTCGTCCTTTTCGTACCAACTGGCGGTCGGCAGGACGATGTCGGCATAGACGGCGGTGGTGGACATGCGGAAGTCGATCGTCACCAGCAGGTCCAGCTTGCCCTCGGGCGCCTGGTCGTGCCAGGCGGCCTCGACCGGCTTCTGCCGGCCCTCCTGGCCCAGATCCTTGCCCTGCACGCCGTGATCGGTGCCCAGGAGGTGCTTGAGGAAATATTCATGCCCCTTGCCCGAGGAGCCGAGCAGGTTCGAGCGCCAGACGAACAGGTTGCGCGGCCAGTTCTCGGGCGCATCCGGGTCTTCGCAGGACATCTGCAAGCCGCCGGATTGCAGTTCGCGCGCGACGTAATCCTTGGCGGCGATGCCTTCGGCCTTGGCGGCCCGGCCGACCTCCAGCGGGTTGGTCTTCAGCTGCGGGGCCGAGGGCAGCCAGCCCATCCGCTCGGCACGGATGTTGTAGTCGATCAGGCTGAGCCGGTTCCAGTCGCCCGCCGGCGCGGTCGGCGACAGGATCTCTTGCGCGCTCACCGTCTCGTAGCGCCATTGGTCGGTATGGGCATACCAGGCCGAGGTGGCGTTCATGTGCCGCGGCGGGCGCGCCCAGTCCAGCGCGAAGGCCAGCGCCGTCCAGCCGGTCTGCGGGCGCAGCTTTTCCTGGCCGACGTAATGCGCCCAGCCGCCGCCCGACTGGCCGACGCAGCCGCACATCACCAGCATGTTGATGACGGCGCGATAGTTCATGTCCATGTGGAACCAATGGTTCATCGCCGCGCCGATGATGACCATCGACCGCCCGTTGGTCTTTTCGGCATTGGCGGCAAACTCCCGCGCCACCTGGATGATCTTGTCGCGGCGCACGCCGGTGATGCGCTCGGCCCAGGCGGGGGTGAAGGGCACGTCGGCGTCATAGTCGCGGGCGACGTTCTCGCCGCCCAGACCGCGGTCCAGGCTGTAATTGGCGCAGATGAGGTCGAAGACCGTGGCGACCAGCGCCTGCTCGCCATTGGCGAGGGTCAGCCGCTTGACCGGCACGTTGCGGGTCAGCACCGCGCCGCGGTCGTCGACGGCGAAGCCATTGGTCGCGGCGCCGCCGAAATAGGGGAAGTCGACGCCGACCACATCGTCGCGATCCTCGTCCAGGATCAGGCTCATCTTCAGCCGGACCTCGTCCTCGCCCGCCTTCTGCTCCAGGTTCCAGCGCCCCTCCTCGCCCCAGCGGAAACCGACCGAACCGTTCGGAACCACGATGCGGCCGGTCAAGTCGTCGATGGCGACCGTCTTCCATTCCGGGTTGTTGGCCTGGTCCAGCGCGCCGTCGAAATCGCTGGCACGCAGCTGGCGGCCGGGGATCAGGCGGCCGTCCTGTTCCTCCAGCCGCACCAGCATCGGCATGTCGGAATAGCGCCGGCAGTAATCCTCGAAATACTCGGCCTGACGATCCAGGTGGAATTCGCGCAGGATGACATGGCCGAAGGCCATGCCCAGCGCCGCGTCGGTGCCCTGCTTGGCGTTCAGCCAGATGTCGCCGAACTTGGCCGCCTCGGAATAGTCGGGGCAGATCACCGCCGATTTGGTGCCGCGATAGCGCGCCTCAGTATAGAAATGCGCGTCGGGCGTGCGGGTCTGCGGCACGTTCGAGCCCCAGAGCAGCAGGTAGCCCGCGTTATACCAGTCGGCCGATTCCGGCACGTCGGTCTGTTCGCCCCAGGTCTGCGGGCTGGCCGGCGGCAGGTCGCAATACCAGTCGTAAAAGGACATGCAGGTGCCGCCCAGAAGCGACAGGTAGCGCGTGCCGGCGGCATAGGAGACCATCGACATGGCCGGGATCGGCGAGAAGCCGAAGACCCGGTCGGGGCCATATTTTTGGGCCGTATAGGCATTGGCGGCGGCCACGATCTCGGTCGCCTCGTCCCAGGTCGCGCGCACGAAACCGCCCTTGCCGCGGATGCGGGTATAGCTTTCGCGCGCCGCGGGGTCGGCCTGGATCGCGCTCCAGGCCTGGATCGGCGTCATGGTCTTGCGCTTTTCGCGCCAGAGCTTCATCAGCCGGCCGCGGATCAGCGGCGTCTTCACCCGGTTGGCGGAATAGAGATACCAGCTGTAGGAGGCGCCGCGCGCACAGCCGCGCGGCTCGTGATTGGGCAGGTCGGGCCGGGTGCGGGGATAGTCGGTCTGCTGGGTTTCCCAGGTGACAATGCCGGACTTGACATAGATCTTCCAGGAGCAGGAGCCGGTGCAGTTCACCCCATGAGTCGAGCGCACGATCTTGTCGTGGCGCCAGCGCGAGCGATAGGTGTCCTCCCAGTCGCGGTTCTCGGTCGTGGTCTGGCCATGCCCTTCCGAAAACACGTCCTTGCGGGTGGATTTCAGGAAGTTCAGGCGGTCCAGCAGATGGCTCATGGCTGTCTCCTATGTCAGGCAGGGGAGGCGGCGCCGGCAGAGGCGCGGCCGCGTTCGATGTCGTGCAGAAGGCCGCCCGGACGGGTGTAGAACACCCAGGTCACGGCAAGGCAGAGCACGTAGAAGCCCAGGAAGGCCCAGAGCGCGCCGATCGCCGATCCGGTCAGGGCGATCGAACTGCCATAGGCCTTGGGGATGAAGAAGCCGCCATAGGCACCGATCGCGCTGGTGAATGCGATGATCGCGGCGGATTCGCGGTCGGACTGGCGGCGGCGATCCTCGGGGGACAGCTGCGGCTCAAGCCGGGCGACTTCCTTGCGCATGATCACCGGGATCATCTGGAAGGTCGAGGAATTGCCGACCCCGGTAAAGAAGAACAGCGCCATGAAGCCCGCGAAGAAGCCCCAGAAGGACAGCGCCTGCAGCGAGACGATCACCAGCCCGACCGAGGCGATCATGCCGGCGAAGACCCAGAAGGTCACGCGCCCGCCACCGACCCGGTCGGAAAGCCAGCCCGTGCCCGCGCGGCTGAGCGCGCCGACCAGCGGGCCCAGGAACACGAATTGCAGCGCGTTGACGTCCGGGAAGGCCAGCTTGATGAGCAGCGGGAAGCCGGCAGAATAGCCGATGAAGCTGCCGAAGGTGCCGATGTAAAGCAGGCACATCACCCAGTTGTGCAGCCGGGTAAAGATCACCGCCTGTTCGCGGAAGCTGGCGCGGGCATCGGTGATGTCGTTCATCCCCAGCCAGGCCGCAATGGTCGAGGCGATGATGAAGGGCACCCAGATGAAGCCCGCGTTCTGCATCCACAGCCGGCTGCCGTCCGAAAGCTCCTGCGCCGCGCCGCCCATGGCGCCAAAGACGCCCATGGTGATGACGATGGGCACCAGGAACTGCATCAGCGATACGCCCAGGTTGCCCAGGCCCGCGTTCAGCCCCAGGGCGTTGCCCTTTTCCGATTTCGGGAAGAAGAAGCTGATATTGGCCATGGACGAGGCGAAGTTCGCGCCCCCCAGCCCGCACAGCAGCGCCAGCGCCACGAAGATCACATAAGGCGTCGCGGGATCCTGCACCGCATAGCCGATGCCCATGGCCGGGATCAGCAGCGAGGCGGTGGACAGCGTCGTCCACAGCCGCCCGCCGAAGATCGGCACCATGAAGCTGTAGAAGATGCGCAGCGTGGCGCCCGACAGGGCCGGCAGCGCCGCCAGCCAGAACAGCTGGTCCTGGGTGAAGCCGAAGCCGATCAGCGGCAGCTTGGCCACCACCACCGACCAGACCATCCAGACCGCGAAGGCCAGCGTCAGGGCGGGGATCGAGATCCACAGGTTGCGCCTGGCGATCCTGCGGCCCTGCTCGGCCCAGAAGGTCGGGTTCTCGGGGCGCCAGTCGTCCAGCACGCGCGGCATCACCGTGCGCTCGGGGTCATGCACCTCGGCCAGTTCGGGAAAGTTCGGCAGCCGGTCCAGGGCCCGGCCCTGGGCACGGCGCTCCATGGCGCGGATCGACAGGTGCATCCAGGCCATCGAGACGACGACGATCAGCAAAAGCAGGGCAAAGCACGAGGTCCAGATCCCGGTCAGGTCCAGCGCCGCACCGAAGACGATGGGCAGCACAAAGCCGCCCAAGCCGCCGATCATGCCGACAAGCCCGCCGACCGCCCCGACATGGTTCGGATAATAGACCGGGATGTGCTTGAAGATGGCGGCCTTGCCCAGGCTCATGAAGAAGCCCAGCGCAAACAACGTGACCACGAAGGGCCAGAGCCCCATCTCGGTCGAGAACGAGATCAGCCCGTCCTTGCCGCGGATGGTGTAATCGGTCGGCGGATAGGACAGCATGAACAGGAACAGCGCGCTGAAGCCGAAGGTCCAGTACATCACCGTGCGCGCGCCGAAACGGTCGGACAGGATGCCGCCATAGGCGCGGAAGATGCTGGCCGACAGGCTGAAGGCCGCCGCCGCCATGCCCGCGACCCGCAGATCGACGCCATAGACCTGCGTCAGGTAATGCGGCAGCCACAGCGCCAGGGCGACGAAACCGCCGAAGACGAAGAAATAGTAAAGCGCGAAGCGCCAGACCTGGAGCTTCTTGAGCGGCGCGAACTGCTCGGCCAGTGTCGGCCCGGCGATGCCCTGGGCACGGCGCGCCTCGAAATCGGGATCGTCGCGGGCGACCAGCAGGAAGACCACGCCCATCAGCGCGATGCCCACCGCCCAGATCTGCGCCACGGCCTGCCAACCCCAGGCGACCAGGATGAAGGGCGCGATGAACTTCGTGACCGCGGCGCCCACGTTGCCCATGCCGAAGATGCCAAGCGCAGTGCCCTGGCGCTGGGCCGGGAACCATTTCGAGACATAGGCGACGCCGATGATGAAGCTGCCGCCCGCCATGCCCACGCCCAAAGCCGCCAGCAGGAAGCCGGCATAGCTGTCGGCCCAGGTCAGCGCCCAGGTGGCAAGGCCGGTGAACAGCATCTGCAACGAGAACACCAGGCGGCCGCCATAGCGTTCGGTCCAGACGCCCAGGATCAGCCGGACCAGCGATCCGGTCAGGATGGGCGTGGCGATCAGCACCCCATATTCGAACTCGGTCAGGCCGAGCTCCTCCTTGATGGTGATGCCGATGATGGAAAAGATCGTCCAGACGGCAAAGCACAGCGTGAAGGCGGTGGTGCTGAGCCACAGCGCCTTTTGCTGCTGCATCGGGGAAAAGGAACTTGGGTCCGGCATGGCGGATGCTCCGATTGGGACGTTCGCGCATTGTTTCTGGCGCTCACCCAGCACGGGCCCCGGCAGCAATGTTTGATCTGGATCAACTTTGCCCTGACGCCACGCGAAAACCGCCCGCTTTTCGATTATGCGCCGTCAGGATTGGAGCATGCTCAATCCAGTACACGCCATCTGCCCTGTCATTTCATGACAAATATGCCGTCATTGATTGACAAATATCAAGATTTTTGCCAGATTATCCGCGATTCAGACCAATCCTACAGGACAGCCCATGCGCGAAGAGGACCGCAACGACATCCGCAACCTGCCGCTGTTTCGCAACATGACCAGCCCGTGTTTCGACGCGCTGATCCATGCCGCCTACGACCAGGTCTTCCCCGCCCAGCTGGAGCTGATCCGGCAGGGCGAGGTAGCGAATTTCCTGCATGTCGTGCTGGAGGGCGCGGTCGAACTTTACGCCAACTGGCAGGACCGCGACACCACCATGGCCGTGGTCCAGCCGGTCGCCACCTTCATCCTGGCCGCCTGCATGCGCGATGCGCCCTATCTGATGTCGGCGCGCACCCTGCAACGCTCGCGCATCGTGCTGATCCCGGCCGTGGACGTGCGCGCGGCCTTTTCCCGCGACCATGGCTTTGCCCTGGCCACGGTGCAGGAACTGTCCGAAGGCTATCGAAACCTGGTGCGCCATGCCAAGAACCTCAAGCTGCGCAATGCCCGCGAAAGGCTGGGCGCCTATCTGTGGCAGCGCTCGCAAGAGGCCGGGGGGGTGCTGGGTTTCGTGCTGCCGCAGGAAAAGCGGCTGCTGGCCTCTTACCTGGGCATGACGCCGGAAAGCCTGTCGCGGGCCTTCAAGGCGCTGCGCGAGCATGGCGTGCATATCGACGGCATGCGCGTCACCATCACCGACCCGGTCGCGCTGAAGGCGCTGGTCCAGCCCAACACCCTGCTGGACACGGCGCTGAACATCCCCTGACGGCCGGATTTGAGCGCAAGCGGCGGAGTGCGCCGGTCGCCGGCCATGCCTAGATATGCTAAAAGGACATGCAGCAGAAAGGTTCCCGCCATGGACCGTGCCCAGATCCCGACCGAAAGCGATCCGCGCTGGCAGCAGGTGCTGGCGCGCGACACGGCGGCGGACGGCCACTTCGTCTATGCCGTACGCACCACCGGCGTCTATTGTCGCCCCTCGTGCCCGTCGCGGCGGGCGAAGCCCGGAAACGTCGCCCTCTATGCCTCGCCGGCCGAGGCCGAGGCGGCCGGTTTTCGCCCCTGCCGGCGCTGCAACCCCAGGGGCGCCTCGACGGCCGAGGCGAATGCCGCGCTGGTCGCCGCCGCCTGCCGCCTGATCGAAGGCGCCGAGACGCCGCCCAGCTTGCAGGCGCTGGCCGATGCCGCGGGGCTGAGCCCGTTCCATTTTCACCGCCAGTTCAAGGCCGCGACCGGGCTGACGCCGCGTGCCTATGCCGCCGCGCATCGCGCCGGCCGGCTGCGCGACCGGCTGGCCCAGGGCGCCAGCATCACCGGCGCGATCTACGAGGCGGGCTTCGGCTCGAACAGCCGCTTCTATGAAGGCGCGGACGGGATGCTGGGCATGACGCCCACGGCCTGGCGCAAGGGCGGCGCGGGCGCCGAGATCCGCTTTGCGCTGGCGCAATGCGCGCTTGGCGCCCTCCTGGTCGCGCAAAGCCGCCGCGGCATCTGCGCCATTGCGATGGGCGACGACCCCGAGACGTTGTTGCACGACTTCCAGGACCGCTTCCCGGCCGCCGAGCTGATCGGCGGCGATGCCGCCTTCGAGGCGCTGGTCGCCCGCGTCGTCGGCTTCGTCGAGGCACCCGGCATCGGGCTGGACCTGCCGCTGGACATCCGCGGCACCGCCTTCCAGCAGCGGGTCTGGCAGGCCTTGCGCCAGATCCCGCCCGGCAGCACCGCCAGCTATGCGGAAATCGCCCGCCGCATCGGCGCGCCCCGCGCCAGCCGCGCCGTGGCCGCCGCCTGCGCCGCCAATGACATCGCCGTCGCCATCCCCTGCCACCGGGTCGTGCGCAGCGACGGCGCGCTGTCCGGCTATCGCTGGGGCGTGGCGCGCAAGCGCGCGCTGCTGGACCGCGAGGGGTCGGCACAGGACCGCGCCGGGTAGCGCGGCGCCCCCCCCCGGCGGGAACTCAGGCCAGCAACCGCAGCCGCGGCAGCGAGGCCGCGGCCGCCGCCCAGGCCAGGGCCGCGCAAAGCGTGATCGCCGGCACCATGGTCGCGGCGGTATTGTCCAGGAATGGCCCGGTCGCGGCGATCATCAGCCCGCCCGTCAGCATCTGCAGCGTGCCGCCCAGCGACGAGGCGAGCCCGGCGATGTCGGGATGCGGGTCCAGCGACATGACCATGGCCGTGGGCATCACCAACCCCAGGCAGGCATTGGCCAGAAACAACCCGGCGATGACCACCGCCAGCGCGTCGAACCCCGCCAGCACCACCAGGGTGAGCGCCAGGGACAGCCCGGCAAAGCCGGTGATGGCCAGCGAGATCACCCGCTCCATCCCAAAGCGTTCGGCCAGCCGGCCGGCGAATTGCGAGGCGGTGAAGAAGCCGATGGCATTCACCGCGAAGGCCAGCGAAAACCCGGTCGGGCTGAGCCCGTATTGCCGCGTATAGACGAAGCTCGCCGAGGCCAGGAACACGAAGAAGCTGGCCATGCCGAATCCGCCGATCATGGTCAGCCCCAGGAAGCGCCGGTCGGCCAGCAGCCGCCGCGCCCCGGCCGTCATGACCGCCAGCCGCACCGGCCGGCGCCGATGGGCCGGCAGGGTCTCGGGCAGCGCGAAGAGGATCAGCCCCAGGCTCAGCAAGGCGGCGCCGGCCAGCACGGCGAAGATCTCGCGCCAGCTGCCCCAAGCCATCACCGCCGAGCCGGTCAGCGGCGCCAGCATGGGCGAGACCGAGATCACGATCATGATCGCCGCCATCATCTTGGCCGCCGCGGGCCCGGTCGCCATGTCGCGGATCACCGCGCGCGGCACCGCCATCAGCGTCGCAGCGCCCAGGCCCTGCACGGCGCGGGCCGCGATCAGCCAGCCGATGGTTGGCGCCAGGCTGGCCGCGACGGTGGCGGCCAGAAAGATCGCCACCCCGATCACCAGCGGCTTCTTGCGCCCGACCGCATCGGCCATGGGACCATAGATCATCTGCGCAAAGCCGAAGACGATGAAATACGAGGTCAGGGTCAGCGCCGCCCCGGCCTCGGTGGTGCCAAGGTCGCTCGCCACCTGCGGCAGGGCGGGCAGATACATGTCGATCGCAAAGGGACCGACGGCGGAAAGCAGGCCAAGAAGCAGGGCCATGCGGAACAGGGGATCACGCATCGGAAAACCTGTGAAAGTGCCAGATATGGGGATTGCGGGCGCAGAATCGCGCCAAGGGTCGTTCGCCGCCGCCGGCCCTGACTGCCATACCGCGCCGACAGGTGCAACCCCGCCGATCGCGCCTGCCGGAGTTGATAAATGTTCAGCGCGCCCGGAATCCGGCTTCCCAAAACCCGCAACCGCCGGCAGGATGGGAAACGATTTCCCCGGATTCTGAACGCGGAGCGACGCGGATGAGGATCTATCACCTGATTTTCATGGCGCAGATCGCCGGCCTGGCCGGGCTGCTCGGTGCCGCCATTCTGTACTGGTAGAAGGTTTCCCCCGGACAGCACGTCTTGACAGGTGCGCCTGACATGCAACATTGGCGCCATGAACAAGGTGGCTGATTGGTTGTCCCATAAGAGCCCGGTCAGTCGGAAAAACGCCGCCGAGACGGTGTTCGAGGATCTGCGAGGCGCGATACTGGCCGGCCGCTTGCCGGTCGGCGTCCGGCTGCCTTCCGAGGCCAAGCTGGCCGAGCATTACGGCGTCAGCCGCCCGATCATCCGCGAGGCCATGCGCTCGCTGCAGACGCTGGGCCTGACCCGCAGCCGCAGCGGCAGCGGCAGCTTCGTGATCTCGGACCGGCAGGCGCCGGAACTGGCCTATGGCAACTACTCGGCGCGCGAGCTGATCGAGGCCCGCCCCTTCATCGAGATCCCCGCCGCCGGCTGGGCCGCCCTGCGCCGCAGCGAGCAGGACATGGCCCGGCTCTTGCAGCTTTGCGACAGCATGGAGCGGCAAGAGGATGCGCTGAAATGGGTCCGGCTGGATTCGGATTTCCACTGCCTGATCGCCGAGGCCGCCCGCAACCGGCTGTTCGCGCGCATCGTCACCGATTCCCGCGACGCGCTGATGCGGCAGTCCGAACTGGTGAACCTGATGGCCGATCGCCGCGTCACCTCGAACCTGGAGCACCGCCGCATCGCCGAGGCGATCGCCGCCGGGTCCGAGGCCGAGGCGCGCGCCGCCATGCGCGACCATCTCGACGAGGTGGAACAGGCAATGACCTGGATCATCGGCCAACGCCCGGCCAATTCCTGATCTTGCGGTTTCGGGCCTGCCGCGGCAATGATCCGGCCGCTTTCGGCCCCAATGCGCAAGATTGCGCCGGCCGCAGGCGACGGGGCGACTTGACCCCGTCGGCGGCTGTGGTTATCGCAAGCTGTCAGACAGATCGTGGAAAGCCGGGTTCGCCCGGCTGACCGCAGTTCTGCAAGGGAGGCATTGCGCAATCATGCGGCTCGTGTCGTGACCGGAACCGGACGATTTCCTCTGCTGGCGGTCCTTGCCACCGGCGGCACCATCGCCAGCAGCCGGGGCAAGAACGGCGCCGCCAGCCCCAGCCTGGGGGCGGCGGATCTGCTGGCGCTGCTGCCGCCGATGGCGGTCGATCTGCGCCCGCAAGAGGTTCTGGCCAAGGATTCAGCCAGCCTGACGCTGGCCGACATGCAGCACATCAGCGATGCGGTGGCGGCCCAGCTGGCCGATCCCGGCATCGCCGGCGTCATCGCCCTGCACGGCACTGATGCGATGGAGGAAACCGCGCTTCTGGTGCAGTTGCAGCACGCTCCGCGCAAGCCGGTCGTGTTCACGGGGGCGCAATTCGCCTCGGACCACCCGCGTTCGGACGGCGCGCGCAACCTGGCCGATGCCGTCCGCACGGCCCTGCACGCACCCCAGTCGGGGGGCGTGACGCTGGCCTTTGGCGGCCGGGCGCTGCCGGTATGGGGGCTTTACAAGTTCACCTCGGACGCGCCGGACGCCTTTCGCCGCGTGGCCGATGAGGGCGCGACCGTCACCCGCCCCCTGCCCGCCCCGGTCGGCGACCTGCGCGTGGACATCGTCGCCGCCCATCCCGGCAGCGACGGGCTGCATCTCGAGGCCAGCCTGGCCGCCGGGGCGCGGGGCATCGTGATCTCGGCGCTGGGATCGGGCAATGCCACGCCCGCGCTGGTCGCCGCCATTGCGCGCGCAAGGGCGCGGGGCGTGGTGGTGGTGGTCTCCAGCCGGGTGCCCGAGGGGCTGCTGTCGCCGATCTATGGCGGCGGCGGCGGCGGCCACGACATGCGGCGCGCAGGCGCCATCCATGCCCGGCTGCTGCGCCCCGGCCAGGCGCGAATCCTGCTGGCGGCAATGCTGGCCAATGGCTGCCCCGAGGCCGAGATCGCCCGCGCCTTCGAATCCGCGCCCGAATCCGTCGCGACCTGAACCCGGCCGCGCCGCCGCGGTCGCGGCCAGGCTTCCCACGGCTATCCCAGCCTGACCCCTGGCAAACGACGCCCTTGAGAAACGACGCGCCCGGAGGAACCCCGTCCAGCCGCTAGCCTGCCCGACGACTGCACCGCGCCGGGGCTCCGCAAAGCCCGCGCAGCCGCCCTTGCCGAGGCCGGCGCAACGGCATCCCAGATCGGCGCCTGGACCGGGCACGCCAGCGTACAGGAGGCGGCGCATTACACGCGACAGGCCGACCAGAAGGGGATTCCCCGTGGGAAAGAGGGAACGGCCAATGGGAAACCGCGTGGAAAACTTTCCAGAATGACAGAAATTATGTTGGAATATCAAATGCCATTTTGGGAATGGCGCGACTCTGTTGCACAAATTGACTGACGGTCAGAGTTCCCCTTTCCCCCGACGGAGTCATCCCACGGCTTGAGTTTCGGGTATGCCGAGTGCGGTGAAGCCGTT
>NZ_JBGOSN010000041.1:0-32760 GCF_046335115.1 Paracoccus sp. P2
AACCGCTTCAATGCCCTCGGATCCGCCGAGATCAAACGCGTGGCATGAACTCAACGCGGAAAGGGAAAACTGCGCTCACACACTGACTTCTGCAACAACGCCGTATCCAGCTGAGTCTGGTGCAATGCGGCACTTGCTGCGGACGCCTACCCTTCGGTCGATTGGAGCTGCCAACGCCCTTCTAGGCAAAACGCGGCCGTCGCCGGATTATGGGCCGGGAAGTCGATGCAGCCTATCTCGTGGCGCGATCAATCGAGAGCGTGCATCAGTCAGAGTTACCGATGACCGCTGTTCCAGTAGCGCCGCACCGCCGCGAGAAACGTCTGATAGTTCTGCATGTTCCAGCAGACATATGAGTTCTCTCGGATCAACCAGTAGAGATCATTCGCGCAGGAAAGTTCGTTTGCATTACATCGTTCCAGCCAGTACAAATAGTTCTCAAAGCTCTGCTGGTATCCTGCAACGAAGTTCTGGTTCGGGACACTCCACAGCATTCCCTCGAGAAAGTATGACGGCGCGACGCCCCTCTTGAGGAAGCCCTCGTCGACCATTGCGTTGCGCATGTTCTTCAGCACCCGCACGTTCGACTTGAAGCGGTTGCTGGTAGCTTGATGCTTAGATGTGCAGTTCTGCTTGTGCTGCCTCGGGAAGTTGACAATCAGTTCCCCGTCAGCCGTGATGAACGATATTCCTACATGATGACGGTTATCCGAAGGCGACCGATACGAGGTGTACCGATGGTGCTCGATGCAAGCCAAAACGTCTGCGTTGCGTCGATTTCCCTCCCCCGGAACAGCAATTGCTTTTCGACCCGGGGTCACACCGCCGCCGAAATTCGCCTTTAGCCAAGCGACTACTTCAGATTTGAACTCCCTGAGGCCGTATTTTGCGGGCGAGCGGTTCGCTTCATACGCTTCCTTCTCCGCTGGGTCGAGACCAGATATGTCGCTGTTGAACACGTCGGTCAGACAAATCACCACATCCACATCGCTCTCGGAGCCTCGGACGTTCGTGTCGTTCCCATAGGAGCCCTGCAGGAATACGTCGATCCCGCGTCCTGCATACGGAGCATCAGGATGCTCGAGAACCGACCTTATCGTCTGGTAGGTCGCTGCGGATTGCTGCTGCGATCCGACATGGGACCAAGTTTCAAGTTGGTTCTCTGAAATTGCCATTTCATACCTCAATTAAACAAGACGTCACGAATTTTGCTCTCGTAGCGGCCGAAGGACTCGCCACCCTGTTGACGCAGTAGGTTCAGCTTATTCAAATCATGCTCAAATAGGTCAGTCGCCATTTCCGGCTTGTTGAAATGGTCGCTAACCCGAGCCGTCGGCACGGTCGCAAACAAGAGCTGGCGCAGTTGATCCATGGACGCCGTATTCACTTCGAGCGTCTTCTGCAGAAGCTGCACCAACCAGAAGCGGCGTTTCATGCGTTCGAATAATGGGTAGCGCGGCTCCGGGTACTGCCCGCAACCTATGCTCAGTACGCGGCACTCAGTCGGTGCGAACCCAAGCGCCCCGGTGGCATCAGCCAATGCGTAGAGCGCAGGATTGTTCGCCACATAGCCGCCGTCGAAGAGCTCGACATCGTTACCCGTGCTCGTTTTCACGATCTTGCGCTCGAAGAACGGGTACGCCGAACAAGACGCTTCCACCGCGTCGGCGAGCGTGCAGCCGAAGCCCGGAACGAATGAAGCACGCCTGCCGTGTGCCTGGGTCTGCATGCTCTTGAAGATCATCGGCGTCTCGAGCTGCCACTTCGTAGTCACGACACCAAGGCCAGTGCAAACCGTGTCGAAACCATCATCTCCGAAGACCTTTTCCCCTACGGCCCGAAGACGCCGCGTGCGCTCGCGCGGTTTCTTGGCTTGCATGATATGCGGGACGTGCTCCCGATAAAGGCAATGGATTTCTTCGACCGTCTTTCCGGTAGCCAACAGCGTGGCGATGATCGAGCCGGTACTTGTCCCGAAGATCAAATCGAAGCTCTCGTGAATAGGCTGAGGGAGCACCGCTTCGACCTCGGCCAGCACTCCGAGGGAATAGAAGCCTTTCGCTCCCCCACCGTCCAAGCTCAAGATCCTGCAAACGCCTTCTGGCATCGGAAGCACGCTCCTAGTCACATCCAGATATAGTGTAGGGTGCGCAGGTCGTATGCAAGGGTTAGCGGTGCATCGTCAAATGGCTGTTCTGTGATGCCGTGCCAAGTGAGTGCGTTCTCGCAACCAACGGCCGCTCCGCGCCCTTCGCCCGCATACTCTGTTTATCTGAAGCTGCCCGGCTCTAGTCATGCCGTTCTGTCCCAACCTCTCCTTGGTCCCAACCCTGTCCCAACCTCCAGAGGAGGTTGGGGACACGAAAAGCCGTTTAAAAACAACGGTGTCCCCAACCTCACTCTGTGGTCCCAACCTTTTGCTACACATTCATGTGGGAGAAAGGAAAAGGTCGGGAACATGTTTTTCTATACGAAAAGAGAAGGACCCCCGTTGGGGACACCGAGGTTGGGACCACATCCGTTCAAGTGATTGGAGTGAAACGATAAAGGGCTGTCCCAACCCCCTCGAAGGTTGGGACCACGCGCTCGGAGGTTGGGACTGGGGCGGGTAGAACGTCGATTGCCGTCTGCCGCCACATCCATCGTCGTTTTCGTTTGGGCCGAGGACCACCGGATGCTAAATCCTGAGGTGACCGAAGCCGAAGGCCCACAGCTTGTGAGCCTTCACGATGAACACACCGATCCCCGCGCAGGACGTCCGCCCCGAGCCGGGCGCGATCAGCCGGTCCTGCATCCTTGCCCTCGATCTCGGCACCACGACCGGCTGGGCGCTCCGCAGCCATGACGGACTGACCACCAGTGGCACGGTCAGCTTTCGGCCCGGACGTTTCGACGGCGGCGGCATGCGCTACCTCCGCTTCACGAACTGGTTGACTGAACTCGATCGGCTGTCCGGACCCATCGCCGCGATCTGGTTTGAGGAGGTGCGCCGCCACGCCGGCACCGACGCCGCCCACATTTACGGTGGGCTGATGGCAACCCTGACCTCGTGGGCCGAACTGCGCGGCATTCCCTACGAGGGCGTTCCGGTCGGGACGATCAAACGCCACGCGACCGGCAAGGGCAATGCGCCCAAGGAGGCGATGATCGCTGCGGCGCGAGCCCGCGGGTTCTCACCTGCCGACGACAACGAGGCGGACGCCATCGCCATTCTGCACTGGGCGATCGAGACGAACGGGGGCCTGGGATGAGGTGGTATCCGAAAGGCTACGGCGGCTCGCGCCGGGATCCCGACCAGGTGAAGCGCGATGGCTGGCATGACGAGGGTGTGCTCGCCGTCTCCGTCGGCGATCACCGCCTGACCTGGCCGGAGCGGGAACTGGTGCGGCAGCTGGGCGAGAAGCTGTATGGGCCTCGGGCGGACGACCGGGAGGCTGCGAATGGCTGAGTGGACGCCCACCATGGTCGAGGACCGGCTCGAGAGCGCGGCCGACGTGTTCCGCTCGTTGCCTGAGGTAAAGCCGCAGGGTTACTTCAACGCCTGGCCGGAGTACTTCCACAGCTTCGCCGACAAGGTCGGCCAGGAGCCACGAACCCGCCGGCCCAAGCCCAGCCCGCGTGACATCACGCAGGCCGAAGATACTCTGCTCTGGCTGCGCTGGCTCGATCCTGCCGATGCGCGCCTGCTCTGGCTCCGGGCGAACCGCAAGCCGTGGAAGCCGATCTGCTGGGAGCTCGGCATCAGCCGCGCGACGGCGAACCGGCGCTGGCAGTACGGGATCGCGGTGATCGTCTGGCGGCTGAACGGGAGGCGTGTGCCGCGGAAGCGGTCGATGCAGTTTGTTGTTCGTGGGACGGGCGCCTGAACCGGCAAGGCAAGCGCATAAGGCTATGGTCGGTGCCCACAAGCGTGCTACACGCTTGTTCAAAACGGGAGATGTTTTGTGAACGCGCTGGTCGGCATCGGCATCTATGACATCCGGGACGCACACCGGCTCACGCAGGCGCCGCGGCAGACCATCCGCCGGTGGCTAACCGGTTACACTTCGAGCACCGGAGTTCATCACCCACCCATGTGGGAACCGGATATCGAGCAATCCGATGCTGTAGCGCTTTCCTTTAGAGACCTCCTCGAACTGCGTGCAATCTATGCTTTCCGCAAGCGCAAAGTGAGCGCTCAGCTTCTCCGCAAAGCGGTGTCGCGAGCGTCAGAAATCATCGGGGCGGATCATCCGTTTTCATCTGCTCGCTTCCGAACTGACGGTGCGTCAATCCTGCTACAATTGGATCGAGAACAGGGTGAGCCCGAGTTGGTGAACATTTTCACCAATCAGCGGGAAATGAAAACGATCATTGAGCAAAGCCTTCGGGACGTCGAGTACGATGGTTTGACGCCGAATGTCTGGCGGCCGATGGGGCGCGCGAGCGGCGTGGTGCTCGACCCATCTCGTTCGTTCGGGCAGCCCATTGAAGAGGACACGGCCATTCCAACAGCCACGCTGGCTGCAGCAGCGAAGGCCGAAGGCAGTGTCGCGCGCGCCGCGGCTCTTTATGAAGTGCCGAGGCACGCCGTTTCTCGAGCCGTCAAGTTCGAGGAGTGGCTCAGCAAAGCGGCATGAACCGCTTCAACGTGTTCTTCGATCATAACTGCCCGCCCGCTATGGCGAGGATGATGGCAGGGTTTCTTTCATCCGAGAAACCGCAGCCTCGATCTGTCGCACTGAGCGACGTGATGGATCGTAGAGCCACAGACGTCGAATGGATCAGCTGGGTTCGTGATCAGCCTGGCGACTGGATCGTTGCGACGGAGAACCACCGGATCCTGCGCGTGCCCGATGAGCGGCGCGCTTTCATGGCCGCAGGTCTTCGTATGTTGGTGATGCCGAAGAGCGTTTTGTCGCTGCCTCACGAGAAGCGCTGTGCCCTCATTCTATGGCAGTGGCCACGCATCACACGCACGATGAGCGAATTTGACCCTCCGCTGGCATTCCAAATGTCTCCGAAGCGCGAGGGAAAGCTCCGGCAGATCGGGCTTTGATTGTGGACCTCTTGGTCGGTGTCAACGCCGACAAACGGGCTTCAGAGGTCAGTCAAGCCCAGAAACATCTTTGAGACAATTTCCGGCGAGACACCGCAAAGCGAGACGGATCGCCCCGCTAACGGTATCCATGGCGATATACTCGGGGTCGTGCGCTCGGGCGAACCGACGCTATTCCCGAGGTGGACACCGGGGCGGGCTTCCGGGGTCCAGCCGGGGTCCAGGCGGCCAAGTCATTGTTTTCCGGTTCCTTTCCGGGCCGAAACGTATGCTGGCGGGCTTGGCGCGCAATATCGCCAGCGACAGGGCCGATTTTTTGGGAAGCCACCGGGAATCCGGATCCACCGGCGCCCCCTGAAAACCTCGTGAATTCAAACACATGACTGGCCACGCGGGGTGGATACCCCCGAATTCCGGAGTCCACCCCGGAAGCCAGTGGACTCCGACCTGCCGGAGTCCACCCCGCGCGGCATGGCCTGCTGCAATCAACCGAACAGGATGCCCGATATGACCCTCGCCTTCGCCCCCGAGCGGATCGAGACCTGGCCGCTGACCAGGCTCCAGCCCTACGCGAAGAACGCGAAGGTGCACGGACCCGAGCAGGTCGCGAAGATCGCCGCCAGCATGGCCGAGTTCGGCTGGACCGTGCCGTGCCTCGTCGGCGAGGACGGCGAACTGATCGCGGGCCATGGCCGGGTGCTGGCCGCGACGCAGCTCGGGCTGACCGAGGCGCCGGTGATCGTGCTCGGCCACCTGACCGAGGCGCAGCGCCGGGCCTACCGGATCGCGGACAACAAGCTGACGGAACTCGGAACATGGGACGAGGCGCTGCTGTCGGCCGAGCTGCAGGACCTGCTGGCCGACGACTACGACCTGTCGCTGGTGGGCTTCTCCGACGGCGAACTCGACAAGCTGCTGGCCTTCGACCCGGACGGGGGCGGTGAAGAAGAGGGTGGCGCCGGGGGCTCCGTGCCGCCGGTGACCATCCCCGAACCGCCGCGCAATCCGGCCTCGCGCACCGGCGATCTGTGGATCCTCGGCGACCATCGCCTGCTGTGCGGCGACTCGACCAGCCACGAGAATGTCCGCCGCCTGATGAACGGCGAGCGCGCGGTGCTGTTCGCGACCGATCCGCCGTATCTCGTCGACTACGACGGCTCCAACCACCCGACGCGAAACAAGGACTGGTCGGCATCCTACGGCACCACCTGGGACGACAGTTCGCAGGGGGCCGAGCTTTACGACGGCTTCATCGCCGCGGCAGTCGCCGAGGCAATCACCGAGGATGCGGCCTGGTACTGCTGGCACGCCTCGCGCCGCCAGGCGATGCTGGAGGCTTGTTGGGAAAAGGCAGGCGCCTTCGTCCATCAGCAGATCATCTGGGTGAAGGACCGCGGGGTTCTGACCCGCTCGCATTACCTGTGGAAGCACGAGCCCTGTTTCATGGGCTGGCGCCGACCGAACCGCCCGCCGAAGGTGGCCGAGCAGACGCTGCCCTCGACCTGGGAGATGCCGTCCTTCGCCAAGGACGAGCGCCCGGATCATCCGACGCCGAAGCCCCTCGATGCCTTCGGCATCCCGATGCGCCAGCATGTGGCGCGCGGTGGCCTCTGCTACGAGCCGTTCTCTGGCTCCGGCTCGCAGATCATGGCGGGCGAGGCCAATGGCCGACGCGTCTTCGCGATGGAAATCAGCCCCGCCTATGTCGATGTCGCCGTCGAACGCTGGCAGGCCGAGACCGGCAAGGACGCGATCCTCGACGGCGACGGCCGGACCTTCGTACAGGTGAGAGTAGAACGGCTGGGCTGATGACCGTTGTTTGGAAGTCGAGGCAACGCTACCTTTTGCGCGTGTACCACAGACGTAGTATGAAAAATGCGCCGCTGCATAAAGGAACCAATCCCTGAGATTTTTGCCGCTTGGGACGCGATGAAAGAGGCGGTTGACGCGCATGTGCATGGCGACTTCGCTCGCGCCGAAGCACTTTTTCGGCAGGCCGACGTTCGAGAGGTTTGGGATTGGCTCAATTCTGCTTGGGTGGGCGTAATTAAAAACGTCGTGGAGATGAAGCCCGCTGGGGACAGCAAGGTCATTGCGAAGTCTGAGCGCGACCCCGACCGCAACATTGCACCTCATGTCCGTGCAGCGGTTCTCGAGCGTGATGGTTACCGGTGCCGGTACTGCGGCATTCCTGTGGTTCATCCAGATATTCGCAAGATCGCCGTGCAATTGTACCCGTCGTCGGTCGGTTGGGATAATCGCGACCCGTCGAAGCAACATGCCGGTTTCCAATGCCTTTGGCTGCAATTCGACCATGTCGAACCCCATAGCCATGGCGGCAGATCGTCGGTCGAAAATGTTGTGATCTCTTGTGCGCTCTGCAATTTCGGCAAAGATCGTTTCACCCTGCGACAGTTGCATGTCGAAGATCCGCGGCTCCGAGAGCCGGAACATATTATTGGCTACGATGGTCTTGAGCGTCTCAGAACGTTCGCAATTCCGGCCGCGCGGCCGCCCAAGGCGAAGAAACAGCCCGTCGTTTTGCCTGTCAGTGTTCAACCTGCTGCCGGAGTCGAGCGTTATTTCTTCCCGGGCGGCTGGATCAGTTCGGGCTATGTGCTAACGCCCGAAATTCAAGGTAAATCGCGGTGGTTCAAGCTTTCCGACGAGGTGCAGGCCGAAGAAGCTGTCAGGGATGGCATTAATGGCTGCTTTGTAGTTTGCCACCCCGAGCTTCTTGCTAGACGCGGTCTCGACGCTGACCAACTGCTGGATGTTCCTCGACCCGAAGGAAAGTGAACAGGGCCGAAGGCGAACAGCGCAGGACCACAAGGATGGGGCGACGACATTGGCGAACACGCCGGTGAACGGCCTGCTTGGCCGCCAGGTCCTGGTGACGCCAATGGCTGGGCCGAATACCTCCGATGCGCGCCGGACCTTGAACCCGCTGTTCGTCGAGGCGCTGATGGGCTGGCCCATCGGGTGGACCGGCTTCGGCTCTGTGGTAACGGAGTGGTCCCGCTGGTCGCGGCGCATGCGCTCCGAACTCTCGCAGCTGAACTGCTGGCCGATGGATGAGGGGGCGCGATGAAACAAAGCCGGGCCATGTCGCTGGTCGAGGCCATCGCCAACGTGGCGGTGGGCTACGGCGTCGCCGTCGTGACGCAGATCCTGATCTTCCCGGTATTCGGGCTGCACACGACGCTGGCGCAGAATCTCAAGATGGGCGCGGTGTTCACGGTGGTGAGCATCGCGCGCTCCTTCGCCCTGCGGCGGCTGTTCGAGGCGATCCGGGTGCGCGGAGCACGATGAGATACCGCCGCCCCATGTGGGACGGCGGCGTTGGGACCGTCGTTGTGTGCGGTGTCAGTCGCTCGGCAGGCTGTAGACCCGACCGCGGCCCTCGACCTTCTCCGAGGTGACTTCGAGCCCGAGCTTCTTCTTGAGCGCGCCGGCGAAGGCGCCTCGGACCGTGTGCGGCTGCCATCCGGTTTCGGTGACGATCTCCTCGATGGTCGCGCCGCCGTCGGCGCGGAGCATCTCGATCAGCTTCGCCTGCTTCGTGCCCGTGCGCGGTGTGCGCGCCTTGGGCGCAGCGTCGGCCTCGGCGGGAGCGCCCTTCGGGGCCTCCGAACTCGGCGCCTCTTCGGCGCCTGTGGGCGCGCTGTCGCCGCTCTCCGGCTCGACGCCGATGGCGGCAAGGCCCGCGTCCGTGATGCGCAGGAGGATGGCGTTGCCGTCCTCGTCGTTGCGCCAGATCCGGTTGAGGGCGGCGTCGGCGCGGATGCGGCTGTCGGTCGTGGTCTCTGCGATCAGCCCGCGGGAGAGCAGCGCGCCCACCACCTTGGCGGCAGCGCCGCCGCGGAGGGAGCCGGGCAGCGGCAGGACGTTGCGGTCCTCGTGCTGCGCCGCGGCGCCGAGGATCAGGGCCTGAATGTCGGAAAGCTTGGTCATGGGGTCGTCTCCGGCTTCGGCCCGCGCGGGATGCGGGGGCTTCTACGACCCCAGGCCGCGCCTCGGCGCGGCGGGAGTTCCGGCAGTGCCGGATGTCAGCGGGCGTGTTCGCCTTCCTTGAAGGCGCTGTCGGTGATCTCGCGCAGCTTGGCGCGGTAGTGGTTCAGGGTGCCGACATGGCCCCAGTCGATCTCGTCGGGGTGGGTGTCGAAATGGTCGGCGCTGAGGGCGGCGAGCCGCTCCAGCATCGCGTCGATCTCGAACTTGGCGGCGACGAAGGCGTCGAGGGCTTCTGAATTGTCGACGGTGCGGCGGGGCATGGCGGGCCTCCTTCTCGGAGTGGTGGGGATCAGGCGTCTTCGAGCGCGCTCTCGAGCTCGCTCGGCTCGCCCTCGAGCAGGCAGGCGGCCTCGAGGATCGCGTCGAGGAGGAGGCGCTGCGCTTCGGCCTCTTCCTCGCTCTGCAGCCAGCCTTCGCTGATCCGGGCGAGGTCCTGGATCTCCAGGGTGTCGCGGCGGATCAGGGCATGTGCGGCGGCGCGGATGAGGTCGGTGAGGGTGGCAGGGGCAGTCATGGTCGGGGCTCCCGAGGTGAGTTGCATCGTCCTTGTGGAACCCGTGTTCGCTCTGTCCGCGCCACCCATCAAGCGAATAAGCATCTGACCAGGAACGATTTTCGGAGCCGCCGATGCAGGGCATGAGCGAGCGGCAATACGCCGCGCATGCGGGGCTCTCGCGCGGGGCGATCCAGAAGGCGAAGGCGGCGGGGCGCCTCGTGCTCTTGCCAGACGGCTCCATCGACGCGGCCGCCAGCGACGCGCGGCGGGCGGAGACGACCGACCCGTCCAAGACCCGCAAGCCGTCCGGCCCGAAGCTGAAGCCCGTGCCCGAGGCGGCCGTCGCCGCTGTGGGGGAGACGCTCCGCGAGCAGGGCCTGGCGGCGCCCGCGGTCGGCGGCGGCACCACGTTCCTGCAGGCCAAGACCGCCAACGAGGTGATGAAGGCGCAGGAGCGGCGCATCCGGCTGCAGAAGCTGAAGGGCGAGCTGGTGGACCGGGCGCGGGCCGAGACGCTGATGTTCCGGCTCGCGCGCGAGGAGCGCGATGCCTGGATCACCTGGCCCGCGCGCGTCGCTGCGCTGATGGCGGCGGAGCTGACGGCGGCGCTGGGGGGCGGGGCGCAAGTGGAGGCGGCGCTGATGCAGAAGGTTCTGGAAGCCCATGTCCGCGCCCAGCTCGACAGCCTCGCCGAGGTCCGCACCGGGCTTGCCGGATGACCTGATCGACTTTGACGGCGCGACCGATCTCCTACGCGCCTGGTCGCGTGGGATCCGCCCCGACCCGGACCTGACGGTCTCGGAATGGGCCGACCGGCATCGCTGGCTCTCGTCACGTGCTTCGGCCGAGCCAGGGCGGTACCGCACCGCGCGCACGCCTTACATGCGCGAGATCATGGATAGGCTCAGCCCCGGCGATCCCACGCAGCGAGTGGTGTTCATGAAGGCCGCGCAGGTGGGCGCCACGGAAGCGGGGAACTGCTTCATCGGGTTTGTCATGCACCATGCGCCCGGTCCGATGCTGGCGGTCCAGCCGACGGTGGAGCTCGCCAAGCGCAACTCGCGGCAGCGGATCGACCCGCTGATCGAGGAAAGCCCGGAGCTGCGCGAGCGGGTGAAGCCTGCCCGGTCCCGCGACGCGGGCAATACCATGCTGTCGAAGGAGTTCGCCGGCGGCATCCTGATCATGACCGGGGCCAACTCGGCGGTCGGGCTGCGGTCCACCCCGGCGCGCTACATCTTCCTCGACGAGGTCGACGCCTATCCGGCCTCGGCCGACGAGGAAGGCGATCCCGTCACGCTGGCCGAAGCGCGCTCGCTGACCTTCGCGCACCGGCGCAAGGTGTTCCTGGTCTCGACGCCGACGATCCGGGGGCTGAGCCGGATCGAGCGCGAGTTCGAGGCCTCCGACCAGCGGCGCTACTTCGTGCCCTGTCCCCATTGCGGGCACAGGCAATGGCTGAAGTTCGAGCGGCTGCGCTGGGAGAAGGGCCGGCCGGAGACGGCGGCCTATCACTGCGAAAGCTGCGAGGCGCCCATCGCCGAGCACCAGAAGACCGCGATGCTGGCGGCGGGGGAGTGGCGCCCCACCGCCACGGCCACCGACCCGCTGACGGTGGGCTACCACCTTTCGGCGCTCTACTCGCCGGTGGGGTGGCTCAGTTGGGCGCGGATCGCGCGGGCGCATGAGGCGGCACGGCGCAGCGACGAAGCCATGCGGGCGTTCCGGAACACCATCCTCGGCGAGACCTGGATGGAAACCGGCGAGGCGCCCGACTGGCAGCGGCTGGCCGACCGCCGCGAGGCATGGGCGCCAGGCACCGTCCCCGCGGGTGGGCTGTTCCTGACCGCCGGGGCGGACGTGCAGAAGGACCGGATCGAGGTCGATGTCTGGGCCTGGGGCCGCGGGCTCGAAAGCTGGCTGGTCGATCACATCGTCATCGAGGGCGGGCCGGGCGACCCCGCCTGCTGGCAGAAGCTCACCGAGCTGCTGGGGCGCACATGGGCACACGCGAACGGCCAGCACCTGACCATCGCGCGGCTCGCCATCGACACGGGTTTCGAGACCAGCGCGGTCTATGGCTGGGCCCGGGCCGTCGGCTTCGCGCAGGTGGCGCCGGTCAAGGGCGTCGAGGGCTTCAACCGCGCGAGCCCGGTGACGGGCCCGACCTATGTGGACGCGACCGTGGCGGGCAAACGCTTGCGCCGCGGCGCCCGGCTCTGGACGGTCGCCACCGCGACATTCAAGGCCGAGAGCTATCGCTTCCTGCGCCAGGAGCGCCCGACCGCGGAGGAGATCGCGGCCGGTGCATCGTTCCCGGCCGGAACGGTGCATCTGCCGGACTGGGCGGACGGCGAGTGGCTCAAGCAGCTCACCGCCGAGCAGCTGGTGACGGTGAAGACCCGGCGCGGCTTCACGAAGCTCGAATGGCAGAAGCTGCGCGAGCGCAACGAGGCGCTGGACTGCCGGGTCTATGCGCGCGCCGCCGCCTGGATCGCCGGCGCCGACCGCTGGCCCGAGGCGCGATGGGCCGATCTCGAGGCGCAGCTGGGGGTAACGGCGGGCGAGAAGCCCGAGGGAGCCACGCCGACCACGGCGCCGACCGCTCCGCGCATTGCATCTCGCCGGCGCATGGTGCGCTCGAGCTACATGAGGTGATCCGATGGCCACGGCCGCAGACCTCCGCGCCCGCCGCGAGGCGCTTCTGGCGCAGCGCTCCTCGGGCGTGGCCCGCGTGAGCTACGACGGCAAGACCGTGGAGTACCGTAGCCTGGCCGAGATCGACCGGGCGATCGAGGCGCTGGAGCGGGAGATCGCGGCGGCCGAGGGGCGGCGGATCGTGCGGCAGGTCCGTGTGACGACCGGCAAGGGGCTCTGATCGATGGGGCTGTTCGACAGGTTCCGCCGCCGGGCGACCGGCGGCCCCGCGTCCTCCGGGCTTACGCGGCTCCCCCGGAGCCACGGTCCCTCCGGACTGCGCGCCCGCCTCGAGGGGGCCATGGCGCGACGCCGGCTGCGGGGCTGGAACCCGCCCTTGGAGAACATCAACGCGCTGGTGGCCTCGGGCGGGCCGCGACTGCTGGCGCGGGCGCGCGAGCTCGTGGTCACCAACGGCTATGCGGCGAACGCCTGCGAGGCCTTCGCCGCGAACCTCGTCGGCGACGGGATCAAGCCCTCGTCGCTGATCGAGGATGCGGCCCTGCGGGATCGCGTCCAGCGGCTCTGGCTGGCCTGGACCGACGAGGCGGATGCGGACGGGCTGACCGACTTCTACGGCCTGCAGGCCATGGTGGCGCGGGAGATGTTCGTGGCCGGCGAGTGCTTCGTCCGGCTGCGGCCCCGCCGGGCCGAGGACGAGCTGACGGTCCCACTGCAGATGCAGCTCCTGCAATCGGAGATGCTGCCCTTCGAGAAGACCGGCACCGCGGCGAACGGGAACCGGCTGCGCTGCGGGATCGAGTTCGACGCGATCGGCCGGCGCGTGGCCTATCACTTCCGCCGCCGCCATCCGGGCGACAGCACCGATCAGGGCGCGGTCATCCCCGAGACGGTACGGGTGCCGGCCGGGGACGTGCTGCACATCTATCGCCCCATCGATGCGGGCCAGATCCGCGGCCTGCCGCATGTGGCGCCGGCCATGGTGCGGCTGTTCCTGCTGGACCAGTATGACGACGCCGAGCTCGACCGGAAGAAGACCGCGGCGATGTTCGCGGGCTTCATCACCAAGACCGCGCCCGAAGAGCCCCTGATGGGAGAGGCCGAGGCGGATCTGGACGGCGCGACCATTGCGAGCCTCGAGCCCGGCACGATGCAGGTGCTGCTGCCGGGCGAGGACGTGAAGTTCTCGTCGCCGGCCGATGTCGGCGGCGGCTACGAGGCGTTCCAGTACCGGACGCTGCTCGCCGTCTCGGCCTCGCTGGGGCTGCCCTACCACCTCGTCACCGGCGACGTCCGGCAGGCGAACTATTCCAGCCTGCGGGCCGAGCTCGTGGAGTTCCGCCGCCGCGTGCAGCAGCTCCAGCACGGGGTGCTGGCGCATCAGCTCTGCCGTCCGATCTGGGCGCGCTGGATGGAGACGGCGGTGCTGGCGGGTGCGCTCGACCTGCCGGGGTATGCGGCAGCGCCAGGGCGGTTCCGCGCGGTGCAGTGGATCCCGCCGCGCTGGGACTGGGTCGATCCGCTGAAGGACATCCAGGCGCAGGTGCTGGCGATGGAGGCGGGTATCACCTCGCGGCGCAAGGTGGTCGAGGCGACCGGATACGACGTCGAGGAGGTCGACCGCGAGAACGCCGCTGATGCCGCGCGCGCGACGGCTCTCGGCCTGCGCTACCGCACGAGCCCCGGCGAGACGCAGGGCGCCCGCGCGACGCCGGCGACCCGGGCGGAGCCCGGTGATGGCGCCGGCAACGACACGGACGACGGCGCCGACGCGACCGGTCCGGCCACCGAACAGGAGTGACGACATGGCAAGCTGGTATGCGATCCGCGCCCGCGACGGCGGCGCGGAAGTGGCGATCCATGACGAGATCGGGGCGCAGGGCGTCTCGGCGAAGGGCTTCCTCGCGGAACTCGGCGCGATCCCGGACGGGGCGCCGATCCTTGTGCGGATCAACAGCCCCGGCGGATCGGTCTTCGACGCGGTCGCGATCCACAACGCCCTGAAGCGCCACGCAGGCACCGTCACCGTCTGGATCGACGGGATCGCCGCCTCGGCCGCCTCCTATGTGGCGATGGCCGGCGACGAGATCGTCATGCCCGAGAACGCCTTCCTGATGATCCACGATCCGGCGGGGCTGGTCATGGGCACGGCCGCCGACATGCGGGCGATGGCCGAGACGCTCGACAAGATCGCCGCCACCATGGTCCGCGGCTATGCTGCCCGCGCGGGCCGCCCCGAGGACGAAATCGCCGCGCTGATGGCGGCCGAGACCTGGTTCGACGCCGGGGAGGCGCTGGCCGCGGGCCTCGCCACGCGGATCGCCGAGCCCGTGCGCATCGCCGCCCGCTTCGACATCGCCCGCTTCCGCAACGCGCCCCCGGCGCTGGTCGAGGCGGTCGCGGCCGGTGCGGACCCCGTCGAAACCGTTCCGGACGGGAACGGTTCGGAGGGGCCCGCGGCCGAGGGCGGAGCGGTGGACGAGGATGCCGGTGCCGCCGATCCGGCGCCGCAGCCGGGCAGCGCCGGCGCGGGTGTCTCGGAAGGCAACAGCCTTCCGGCCACGAATGATGCAGCCCCCGACGCCGATGTCATCCGCGCCGAGGCCATGGCCCATGCCCGCGCCGTGGTCGATCTCTGCTGCCTCGCCGGTCTGCCGCAGATGGCGTCCCGCTTCCTCGCCGAGGGCGCAAGCCTAGAGGAGGTCCGTGCAGCCCTACTGGCCGCCCGCGCCGAGGCCGAGCCCGAGATCGCGCCCCATCACCCGCAGCCCGGCCGCTCCTCGGCCGCGCGCCCCTGGGGCGAGATCGTCGCCCGCACCTTCAAGCTGAAAGGATAAGCGCATGACCACCCTCGTCGAAGGCCCCCATCCGGGCGGCTTCCTCGTCTGGGAAGTCCTCCGCGACTACACCCGCGAGACCGTCACCCTTGCCTCCGGGGCAGGCAAGCTCGCCCCCGGCACGGTGCTCGGGAAGATCACCACGGGCGGAAAATACACCGTGCTGACGCCGGGGGCCTCCAACGGCAGCCAGAACGCCGCTGGTATTCTCTGGGGTCAGGCCGATGCCACCGATGCCGATGCGCCGGGGGTCGTGCTCGTCCGCGGCCCGGCCATCGTCAACCGCCACGAGATCCTTTGGCCCGACGGCATCACCGAACCCCAGACCGCCACCGCCATCGCCGCGCTCGCGGCGCTCGGCATCCTCCTGCGCTGAGCGCGCCCGGGAAAGGACATCCTCATGGCCACCATGGACATCTTCGAAGGCGATGCCTTCAGCATCGTCGAGCTCACGCGCGCGCTCGAGAACATCCCCTACAAGCCCGCGCTGCTCTCGGGCTCGGCCCTCTTCAGCCCGCGCGGCGTGCGCTCCCGCACCGTCGTGATCGAGAGCCGCGACGGCACGCTGTCGCTGATCCCGTTCTCCGAACGCGGTTCGGCCTACGAGAGCCAAGTGCCCGACCGGCGCGAGATGCGCGCCTTCGTCTGTCGGCAGTTCAAGAAGCAGGACGTGCTCTGGGCCTCCGAGATCCAGTCCGTCCGTGACTTCGGCTCGGAGAGCGCGACCCAGCAGGTGCAGACCGAAGTGGCCTACCGGCTCAGGAAGCTCCGCCAGGACGCCGAGACGACCTTCGAGTATCACCTCCTGAACGGCATCCAGGGGCTGGTGAAGGACCCGAAGGACCACGCCACGGTCGTCAACTACTTCACAGAGTTCGGCATCACGCCGGCGGCCGAGATCGACTTCGACCTCGACAATGCGAGCCCGGCCTCGGGGGCGCTGCGCAAGCGCTGCCAGGCGCTCATCGAGAGCGTCGAGGATTCGATGGGCGGGCTCTCGGCCGGCGCCGTGCAGATCCGCGCGGAATGCGGCTCGGCCTTCTTCGCCGATCTCGTGGCCCACAAGGAGGTGCGCGAGACCTATCTCAACACCGCCGCCGCGGCCGACCTGCGCGGCCGGGTCGCCGACGAGGTCAGCTTCGGCGGCATCACCTTCCGCCGCTATCGCGGCGGCGTCGGCTTCACCGTGCCGACCGACAAGGCGTTCTTCTATCCCGAAGGTATCGAGGGGCTGTTCGAGATCTACTACGCCCCCGCCGACACCTTCGAGACCGTCAACACCCTCGGCCAGCCGCTCTATGCCCGCACCATTCCCGACCGGGACCGCGACGAATGGGTACGGCTCGAGATCGAGAGCAACCCGCTGCCGATCTGCACTCGCCCGCAGGTGCTGCGCTCAGCACGACGGACCTGATGACCGTCTTNGGTCAACACGCTCGGCCAGCCGCTCTACGCCCGCACGATCCCCGACCGGGATCGCGACGAGTGGGTGCGGCTCGAGATCGAGAGCAACCCGCTCCCGATCTGCACCCGCCCGCAGGTGCTGCGCAGCGCGCGGCGGACCTGATGACCGGCCTCAAAGCCGCCCTCGACGCGCTCTTCGCCGATGCGCATCTCGCACGTGACGTCGTCTACACCGCCGAGGGCGGCGCGCCATCGCTGGTCCGCGCGATCCTGCTCCGGCCCGACGACGTCACGAACTTCGGCGACGCGCGCATCTGGTCGGAGACCACCCGGATCGATCTGCGGGTGGCCGAGGTGCCAGCCCCGCGCCCCGGCGACCGGATCGAAATCGACAGCGATGCCTTCCTCATTCAGGGCGAGCCCGTCCGCGACCGCGAGCGGCTGGTCTGGACCGTGGACCTGCGTCCGGCATGAAGTTGAAACTCGACATCACGCCCGATCTCGTCGCCGCCATGGCCGCCGAGGTGAAGGCCGGCGAGAAGGCCGTCACCGCCGCCATGCGCGAGGCCGGGACCGGGCTCAAGACCGCCTGGCGGCTGCAGATCACCGGCGCAGGGCTCGGGGCCCGGCTCGCCCGGACCATCCGGTCGGAGCAGTTCCCCAAGGCCACGCCCAGCCTCAACGCGGCGGCCGTGGTCTGGTCCAATGCACCGGTCATCGTGGGTGCGCACGACACCGGCCCGCTGATCCGCTCGAAGAACGGCTTCTGGCTGGCGATCCCCACACCTGCCGCAGGCAAGTCCCTGCGCGGCGGCCGGATCACGCCTGGTGAATGGGAACGCCGCACCGGCCTGCGCCTGCGGTTCATCTACCGTCGACGCGGGCCGAGCCTGCTGGTCGCTGAGGGGCGGCTGAACACGAAGGGCCAGGCGGTGGTGTCGCGCTCGAAGACCGGGCGCGGCAAGGTCACCTCGCCGATCTTCCTGCTGGTGCCGCAGGTGAAGCTGCCGAAGCGGCTGGACCTGGCCCGGGATGCAGACCGGGCGTTGGACAGCGTGCCGGGGCTGATCGTTGCGAACTGGGCCGAGGCGCGCCTTCGATGAGCTCTTGAAAGCAAACCCGCTGGCGCCAGCACCCGGACAGAGTCAGACTGGGCGCCGAACCATGCCGAGCCCCGCGATGCCATCGATCGACCGACTGAAACAGGACAACGCCCATCTGTTGCGGACGCAACGGCACTTCCGGCGTGCGGCGGACATAATCACGAATGCCTGGTCCAGCTTCCCGCAGGTTGTCGCGATCGCGGTCATCGGGTCGGTTGCCAAGCCCCTGTGGAAGGAGGTGCCGCGTTTTGCCCCGTACCGTCGCCGCGGCGTTCCGCTCTGGCACGAGTGCAAGGATCTCGACCTCGCTCTGTGGCTCGACGACCTGACAGTCCTCGGCGAGTTGAGGCGCGCGAAGGTGGCAGCGCTGAGGGCCGAGCACGAACGTCAACGGGATTTCGGCGTGGCAGACCATCAGGTCGACGTGTTCCTGTTCGAGCCGGGCAGCGACGCCTATCTCGGCCGGCTCTGTCACTTCAATCGTTGCCCGAAGTCGCGGCCGGAATGCGCCGTACCGGGCTGCGGTGCAACGCCGTTCCTGCGTCAGTTCCCCGAGTTCGAGGTGGATGGCGACATCCTCGCGGATGTGGAGGGGAGCATGCTCTATACGCGTACTGACGGCATCCGATGCTCCGCCACGGATTTTCCCGAACCCGTCGAAAGTCCATAATCCTGCGCCTGTGCCATCGCTTGCGCCCCTTTGTACGGAGATGGCGCCGAAATCGCTGCCTCGAGAAATATGCCATGCCCACCCCCCGCGAAACCATCCTCATCGCGTTGCACGCGCGGCTCTCGGCGCTGCCCGCCACCGCCCTGCGCGGTGACGTGCTGCCCGAACGTGTGCCTGCCGCAGGCCTCCTGATCCTGCGCGACGGCGAGCCGGGAGAGCCGGAAGTGACGCTGTCGCCGCTGCGCTACCACTATCAGCACCGGGCCGAGATCGAGGCGGTCGTCCAGGGGGCCAACCGTGATGCTACCTTCGACACGCTCTGCGCCAGCATCGGCGCGGCGCTTGCCGCCGACCGCACGCTGGGCGGTCTCTGCGACTGGGTCGAAGCGGAAGCGCCGCGCCCTATCGATCTGGCCGTGGATGGTGCCGCCAGCCTGAAGGCGGCGGTGATCCCGGTCATCCTGCATTATTCCACGGCCGATCCGCTGGCCTGACCCCGCACACGACAGGAGACAACGATGGCACGAGCCCATGGGGCGCGGGCGCAGATGGCGCTTGCGTTCGAGACCGTCTATGGCACCGCGCCCGCCTCGGGCTATCGGACGGTACCCTTCGCCAGCACCACTCTCGGCTCCGAACAGCCGCTGATCGCCTCGGAGCTGCTGGGCCAGGGGCGCGACCCGCTGGCCCCGATCAAGGACGCGGTCACCGCCGATGGCGATGTCGTCGTGCCGATCGATGTCGAGAACTTCGGCCTCTGGCTGAAGGCGGCCTTCGGTCAGCCCACGACCACCGGCACCACGCCCAAGACCCACACCTTCCAGTCCGGCAACTGGACGCTGCCGTCGATGTCCATCGAGACGGCGATGCCCGAGGTGCCCCGCTATGCGATGTACACCGGTTGCGTCTGCGACCAGCTTTCCTGGCAGATGGCGCGCTCTGGCCTGCTGACCGCGACGGCGCGACTGGTCGCGCAGGGCGAGAGTGTCGCGGCCACCACAGCCGCTGGCACGCCAACCTCGCTGGCCTTGCAGCGGTTCGGGCATTTCAACGGGGCGATCACGCGGAACGGCACACCGCTCGGCAATGTCATCTCGGCCGAGGTGACCTATTCCAACGGGCTGGACCGGATCGAGACCATCCGCTCGGACGGTCGCATCGAGGGGGCCGATCCGGGCATGGCCGCCCTGACGGGCCGGGTCGAGGTGCGCTTTGCCGACACCGCGCTGATCACGCAAGCCATCGACGGCACGCCTTGCGAGCTGGTCTTCGCCTGGAGCCTCGGGGCCGAGGCCAGCTTCACCTTCACCGCGCATGCCGTCTACCTGCCGCGCCCCCGGATCGAGATCCCGGGCCCGCAAGGCATCCAGGCCACCTTCGACTGGCAGGCGGCGAAAGCCACCAGCCCCGCACGCATGTGCACCGCCGTCCTCGTCAACACCGTCGCAACCTATTGAGAAGGCCCGCCATGCTGACCCTCGACCTTTCGAACGCGCCGCAATGGTGCGACCTCATCCCCGGCGTGCGCGTGAAGCTCCGCCCGCTCACCACCGCGCTGATGGTGTCCGCACGCGGCGATCCCGCGATTGCCGATCTTCCCGAGGGGGCCGCGACCGAGGAAGCCGCGCTCGCCATGGCCAAGGCGCTGGCGCGCCGCGCGATCCTCGCGTGGGAGGGGATTGGCGATACGGATGGCAATCCCATCGAGCCGAGCCCCGAGGCCATCGACGCGCTTCTTGACCTCTGGCCTGCCTTCGAGGCGTTCCAGACCCTCTACGTCGCCAAGGCCCTCCTGCTGGACGCTGAAAAAAACGCCTCATCGCCCTTGCCGACTGGTCCTTCGGCGGGGGCGAAGGTTACTGCGCGGCCTGCCGGACAACCTGTCCCGAGTGCCCCGCACGGCTGAACCAGCCGCTGACGGTCGAGGGCTGGCAGGTCTGGGATCTCGCGCAGCGCCTCGGTGGACAGATGCGCGTCATCCCCGGCGCGGTGATCGGCTGGGATATGGGCGCGGCGCTGGCGCTGGGCGCCGCCCTCGGCATCTCCCCGCCTGCCATCGCCGAACTGCTGCCCGCCCTTGAGGCGGTGATGGTCCGCCGCGTCAACGAGCAGATCGCGGCGAACCGCGACTGACCCCATCCCATCTGGAGCCCCCGATCCCATGGCCGAGAAACGCGTTTCCGTCCGGCTCGCCGCCGTGGGCGGCCGCCAGGTGCGCGCTACCCATTGCCGACGCAGCACCTCGAGCCGGCGCCATCCGGCGACATAATCGGCAGCGGCCACCTGCGCGCCCGACCGGAACCGTTCCAGGATGCGCGAGAACATCTTCTCGGGCGCGGTTTCGATGGTGTCGCGCCAGATGCCATAGGCTTCGGCGGTGAACAGGGCGGCAGCCAGGCCCATCGCCTCGGCCACTTCCGGCGCGGCCAGGCGTTCCAGCCGGGCGCCGGCGCGGGTCAGGCGGGCGCAGGCGTCGTCAAAGCCCTTGGCGGGGGCCTGCCGCATGTCATCCAGCGCCACGGTTTCCAGCACGGCGATCCGCGCGCCGCCAAGTTCGGCCCCGGTCAGGTCAACCGGCGGCGCGGATTGCAGCGCGCCCAAGAGAAGCGCGCAATCCTCGACCGAATGGGCCAGCGGGCCGATGGTGTCGAAGCGTTCGCACAGCGGCACCACGCCGTCCAGCGGCAAGAGGTCGGAGGTGGTTTTCAGCCCGACCAGATCGTTCCAGGCTGCGGGAACGCGCACCGAGCCGCCGGTGTCCGAGCCGATTGCCGCCGGTGCCAGGCCGAAAGCGACCGAGGCGGCGGCCCCGGAGGACGAGCCGCCGGAGACGGCCTTGTCATCGTTCAGGCAGGGCGGCGAGGCGGTCACCGGGTTCATGCCAAGGCCGGAAAAGGCCAGTTCGGACATGTGGGTCTTGCCAAGGCAGACCGTGCCGGCCAGCGTGGCCTGCTCCAGCACGGCGGCATCGCGGTCCGGTGTGCGGCCGCGCAGCAGGGCCGAGCCCGCCTCGGTGGCGACGCCCGCGGTATCGAACAGATCTTTCCAACTGATCGGCACGCCATCCAGAAGCCCGCGCCGGAACCCCTGCTTGGCGCGGGTGGCGGCCCCCATCGCCTCGCCCCGGGCGCGGGTTTCGGTCATCCGGGCATAGACCCGGGGCGCCAGCGGATGGGTTTCGATCCGCTCGAGGAACGCCTCGGTCAGTTCGACCGGGTTGATCCGGCCCTTGCCGATTTCGCGGCCCAGATCGGCCGCCGTCATGTGGAACCAGGTTCCGCTCATGCCTACCCCCAAAACACCCAGCCGAACGGTAGCGACAGGTTGCAGCATGGACAATGGGCGATGGCGGGCCTAGCCATGCAGGAATGGAACATGATGCCGATATCCTGATTGCCGGCGGTGGGCTGAACGGCCCCGCGCTGGCCTTGGCCCTGGCGCAGGGTGGCCTTCGGGTCACCGTGATCGACGCGCGCCCTGCCCCGGCGCGTGCCGAGGCAGGCTTTGACGGCCGGGCCTATGCGCTGGCGATTGCCTCCAAGCGGCTGTTGCAGGCGATTGGCGTCTGGACGGCGGTCGCCGGGCACAGCCAGCCGATCCTGAAGATCAAGGCCAGCGATGGCCATGCCGGCGAAGGCGCCGCACCCTTCTTCCTGGCCTTCGATTCGGACGAGATCGAGGAAGGACCGATGGGTTTCATGCTGGAGGACCGGTTCCTTTACGCGGCCTTCCTGGCAGCCATGGCGAACGAGCCCCGGATCACCCTTCTGTCGGGCGAGACGGTGATCGCGCAGGACGCGGGGCCGCAGGGGGTGACGGTCACCCTCGCTTCGGGAAAGACGCTGACGGGGCGCGTGCTGGTGGGCTGCGACGGGCGCGGCTCTGGTGTCGCGGCACGGGCCGGGATCCGTCGGCAGGGCTGGGGCTATGGCCAGACCGCGCTGGTAACGGCGATCCGGCACGAAAAGGACCACGACGGCACCGCGCAGCAGTTCTTCATGCCCTCGGGCCCGCTGGCGATCCTGCCGCTGCCGGGCGGGCATCATTCCAGCATCGTCTGGAGCGAGACCGACGCCAATGCCGCCGCCATCCAGGCGCTGGATGACGCGGGCTACCTGGCGGCCCTGCGGCCGCGTTTCGGCGATTTCCTGGGCAAGATCGCGCTGGCCGGCGCCCGGTTCACCTATCCGCTGTCGCTGTCATTGGCCAAGACGTTCGTGTCGCGCCGGGTGGCTCTGGTGGGCGATGCGGCGCATGGCGTGCATCCCATTGCCGGTCAGGGCCTGAACCTTGGCCTGCGCGACGTGGGCGCGTTGGCCGAGGTGTTGGTCACGGCAGCGCGGCGGGGCGAGGACATCGGATCGGACGTGGTACTGGAGGGTTACCAGCGCTGGAGGCGGTTCGATTCAACGGCGCTGGCCTTGGGGATGGATACCGTCAACAAGCTGTTTTCGAACGACAATCCGATACTGCGGCTGGGCCGGGACCTGGGCCTGGGCCTGGTCAGCGCCATGCCGGGGCTGCGCCGCCGCTTCATCCGGCAGGCCGCAGGTTTGCAGGGCGACTTGCCGCGCCTTCTGGCCGGAAAGCCGATCTGAACCCTACTCCTCGCCGCGCGGCCTGGTATCGATGCCGGGCAACAGGCGGTAGAGGTTGCGTTCGCTGATCCCCAGCATCTCGGCCATCTCGCGGCGGTTGCCACCGGTCATCTCAAGCGCAAGCCGCAGGTAGGCGTCGCGCAGTTCGTCCAGCGTGGGCGGGGTGTCGAAGGCCAGCCGCACCTGACCGTCGCGCTGCAGCGCCTGCTGCGGGGCAAGGCCCAGATGGGCGGGCTCGATCACCTCGGAGCCGGCGGACAGGATGATGGCGCGTTCGACCACATTCGACAATTCGCGCAGGTTGCCGGGCCAGGGATGGGCGCGCAGGGCGGCCATGGCGGCGGGGCTGAACGATTTGGGCGTGTTGCGCTGGAAACTGCGGTTGGCAAGGAAGCCCTGGGCCAAGGGAAGGATATCGTCCGGGCGTTCGCGCAGGGCCGGCAGACGGATCACGAAGGCCAGCAGGCGGAACAGAAGCTCGCTGTGTTGCGGACCGGTACGGGCGATGTCTTCGGCCGACAGCGAGGCGCCAAGCATGAAGCGCGCTCGGCAGACCAGCTGGGTCGCCGATCCGACCGGCCGGTAGGCGGCGGTCTCGATCACGCGCAGCAGTTTCATCTGCAGGTCGGCAGACAACCGGTCAACGCCCGAGAGGTAGATGCTGCCGGTGTCGGCGGCGGCCAGCAGGCCTTCGCTGCGGCGAAGCGCGCCACCGTCGCCGGTGCGGAATTCGCCGAACAATTCCTCGGCCGTCATGCCGGCTTCGCAATCGGCGGCCACGAAGCGGCCATTCGCCCGCGGCGACAGGGCATGCAGCGCCCGCGCGGCACGTTCCTTGCCGGTGCCGCCCTCGCCCAGGATCAGAAGCGGGCTGTCCGCGCCGGCGAAGAGCGTGATCAGGCGACGGACCTCGGACATCTGCGGGGACTGGCCTTCCAGCGGCTGGTCCTGGCCGCGCGTGGCCTGGGTCTGCCAGAAGGCCAGGTCGCGGCGCAGGTCGATGGTGTCGAACACCCGCGACAGCGCCAGATCCAGCGCCTGTGCCGAGGCCGGCTTGACCAGAAAATCCGAGGCCCCGGCCCGCACTGCCTGCACGGCCTGGTCGATCGACCCCTGCGCCGTCAGGACGATGGCCGGGCAGTATTCCCGCAGTTCCGGAAGGAAGGCCATGCCATCGGCATCCGGCAGGCGCAGGTCCAGCACGGCAAGTTCCGGGCGGTGATGGGCCAGTTCGTCCAGCGCATCCGCGCGCGAGCCGACGCCCCGCGCGTCATGGCCAAGCCGGCCCAGCTGTTCGACCAGAAGCCGGTTCAGGGTGGGATCATCTTCGATGACAAGGATGCGCCGCGGGCCGGCGCCGGGTCTGGCTGGGGTCATGGGGCGATGGCCTGGGCTGAAGGGGAACGGGCGTCCACGGCGTCCGGGTCGGGCCAGTGAACGATGAACGTGGTACCAACGCCGACCTGGCTTTGCACCGCGATGCGGCCGCCCCAGCGGGTGACGATGGCCTGGACGATCGACAGGCCAAGGCCGCGTCCGGGGCTGCCGTCGGCCCGGCGGGTCCAGAACGGCAGGAAGATGCGCGACTGGTCCTCGGGCGCGATGCCGATGCCCTGGTCGGCAATCGACAGCGCCACGTCCGCGCCGTCGCGCCAGCCGCGCACCTGGACAGTGCCGCCCTTCGGCATGGCGTGAAACGCGTTCAGCGCGAGATTGGTCACCAGCATGCGCAGATCACTGTCCGATCCCAGAAGCCGCAGACCGGGAGCGATATCCACCTGCAGCGTGCAGCCGGTCTGACGGGCCTGGAATGTCAGGATCGACAGAGCCTCGGGCACGATGCGGTCGATGTCCAGAAGGACGGCCTCGGTCGCAGGGGGCATGCACAGGGAGAGCAGGCTGTTGGTCATCTTCAGCGTGCGCTGCACTTCGGTTTCGGCGCTGCGCAGGCGCTGGGTGGCCTCGGGTGCACTGCCGGCGGCAAGGTCGGCCTCGGCGGCCTCAAGCAGCAGGCTGATCGAGGACAGCGGATTGTGGATTTCATGCGCAAGGCCCGCCGCCAGCAGGCCCAGCTCGGACAGCCGCTGCTCCTGGCTGAGCTTGGCTTGCAAGTCCAGGTCACGGATCGATTCGACCACGGCGGGGATCATCGTCCCCTCGGGTCCCGGCCAGGCAATCGCCGCGGCGGCCACTTCGACGTGCCGTTCGCCCGCAGGGCCCTGGTGCATCTGCCGGCAGGTCAGGGGCAGCCGGGCGGCCCTCGCCTCGACCAGCGGGCACAGGACCAGGGTTTCCGGGCAGGGCCTGTCGCGGTGGTGCGAGGTGACATGGCAGGGGTGGCCGATGATCTGGTCATGGCGCAGCCCGGCATGGCGGGCAAAGGCCGCGTTGGCCTGAAGGACCCGGTAATCCGGGCCGATCACCCGGATGCCATCGGGAATGGCGTCGATCAGCGCCTGCAGGATCCGCCCCGCCGCATCCAGCCGCTGCACGGTCTGGTCCAGCCGTCCGGCCATCTGGTTGAAGCTGTCGGCCAGCCGCGCGGGTTCGTCGGCACCCTGAACGGCGATGCGATGGGCAAGGTCGCCTGCGGCCAGCCGTTCGGTGCCCTGTTCCAGGAGCCGCAGCGGGGCGACGACCGTGCGCCGCAGCACCAGCCAACTGGCCAGCAGCGTCGCCCCGATCACGGCCAACCCCAGCGAGGCCAGAGCAAGCACCGTCTGTCGTGCTTCGGCATCCAGCGCGCCGGTCGCATAGTCGACCACCAGCAGCCCATTGACCGGATGATCCGCCATCGGCCCATGACAGACTTGGCAGGGGTCCTGGTTCAGCACCGGATTGATCGACCGCTCGACCCCCGAGTCCTGCAGGCTGATCGCCTGCGGCTTGCGGCTTTCCAGGGCCAGACGGACCTCGGGCAGATCCAGCACCGTGCCTTCAAGCGCCGGATCCGAAGCGAAGCGGGTTTCCAGATCGGGGTTCAGGATGCGCACGGCCACGATGTTGGGATCGCGACCCAGGTCGTCGATGATGGCGTGCAGGCCGGGCAGGTCGCGCTTGAGCATGGCGTTTTCAAGCGCAGCCTGCAGCAGGCTGTTGATCTGCATCGAGGCGCGTTCCTGTTCCGAGGCGATGCGCGCACGGTAGGTGCCTGCGACAAGGATCAGGAACAGCGCCGACAGGCAGATCAGAACCAGTGCCAGCGTGACCATGACGCGGCGCTGCAGGCGGGACGCGACCCAGAGGGACGCCCGGCGCAAGGGATGTGATGTGGTCATGCGGGCGACCTGACCGGTAAGCGGCGGCCGCAACCGGACCGGCCTGTCAGGGGCAACTCGCAGACGTCCCGCATCATTGTGCCGCGCGTCCGATGGCGGACGCGCAANGGGCGACCTGACCGGTAAGCGGCGGCCGCAACCGGACCGGCCTGTCAGGGGCAACTCGCAGACGTCCCGCATCATTGTGCCGTGCGTCCGATGGCGGACGCGCAAGCCGCTTCGGCATGCCCGGGACGCAAGGAGACGCGCTTCAGATCAGACAGCTGCACCGGCCCACACCAATGGAAAGAAGTTGCATTTGCCACATAGCGAATTTCGCGCTTTCCTGCCTTGATCGGCGTCAAGGTTGTCTCCCTGACGCCCGCGATCCGGCAGGTTTCCGCCCGACTGGCATGGTGTCTGCCGGACAGGTCCAGGCACGGATTGCAGGCTACCAGCTTTCGGCAACCCCCGGAACAAAGGGGCTTTCCTCGTCGGCCCGGGCCTGCCGTTCGGCGCGGCCCTCTTGCACGGCCCAGGCGTGCGGCTCGACCCTGGAGACCAGACCGGTGGTCCCTTCCAGATCCTGCCGCAGCGCCAGAAGCAGAGAGCGGGTCAGCAAGGTGGAGCCGGCGTAAAATGGCTCGCGCGCCCGCGCCGCGACGCGCAGGCAGAAGTCGGGTGCCCAGGGCAGCAAATGCCGGTCCAGGAACAGCGCCGCATCGGCCAGCGACGCCGGCGTGCCCAGTGCAAGAAGATGCGACAGGAACTGCATTTCATGTACGATGTGGTCATCCGAACGTCGGCGCCAGTCGGGCACGGTGATGCCGTAAAAGGCATAGAAATCGCGCACGTCGAACATGGGCTGCTGGCGTTCCAGATGATCCTCGGTCAGCCAGACCGACCCGTTGGGCGAGGCGCGGAAGCCGTGGGTCAGGTAGGCATCGGCGAAATCCGCCGCCAGATCGTCCAGCATGGCCTGCGGCAGCGGCCGCGGCAGACCGGCCAGCGCACGTGCAAAGCCTTCGGCGACGGCTTCATCGCCCGATCCTTCCAGCAACAGCGCGGCAAGCGCCGGAAATTCGGCCGTCCACAGCCCTTCGATCACGGCATTGTCCACCTCGCGGTCATGCAGGCGGATGACCGGGCCCAGCGCCGTGGCCCAGATCGCGTAGCGTTGCCGGTCTTCTTCCCCCAGATCGCGCAGGGGAGCGGCGGGCGGGACCCTGTCTTCAGCCATTGTCCACCCGCCCTTTCGAATGCGGCACGAACCGGATCGAGGGATTGGTCAGTTCCGGATCGGCCATCGACTTCACCTGCCGGACGGTCTGGTCGTTGGGGCCGATGGCCTTGGTCTCGTAGGTGCCGGCGTCGATCTGGTCGATCGGACCGATGTCGAGGACGCGCATCATGCAGGCCGAAACGCAATAGGGCTTGCGGCCGGATTCCAGCTCGTCGATGCACATGTTGCACTTCTGGACGATGTTCAGCTCGACGTTAAACTGCGGCGCACCGAAGGGGCAGGCGGCCTCGCATTTCCGGCAGCCGATGCACAGCGTGCTGTCGATATCGACCACGCCGTTGTCCTTGCGCTTCCAGATTGCACCGGTCGGGCAGGCCGGAAGGCAGGCCGGTTCGGCGCAATGGTTGCACGACATGTTGACCTTGAAGGCGAAGACCTCGGGATAGGTGCCGCCTTCGATGTATTGCACGCGACGGAACCGCGGGCCGGCCGGCAAGCCGTTCTTGTCCTTGCAGGCGATTTCGCAAGCCCGGCAGCCGATGCAGTCCACGTTGTTGTGGATGAAGCCCAGTTGCAGGTCCGGCACCACCGGAACATAGACCTCGCGCTTCTTCTTCAGTGCGGCGGCCTTGATCTTGCCCTTGTCGAGGTTGGTGTTTCCCATGATTTCCGCCCCCTCAGTTGTCGCGCCGGAAGACGTGGGCCCGCGCGGTGGCCAGCTGGTCCCAGCCGGGCCGATGGTGCAGGTCGGTCTTCTTCACGTTGACGAGCAGCGTGTTGTAGGCGAAGGCGCCCGCCGGCGAGGGGTTGTCCAGCGTCAGGAAATCGGGGTTGCCCGACCGGTCGACGCCGTTCTCGTCGATATCCATCCAGGCCCCTTCGTGCAGGACCAGAACCCCCGGCATGCAGCGTTCGGTCACGTAGACCGGTGTCACCACCCGCCCACGGTCGTTCCAGACCTCGACCGTATCGCCGGTCTGGATGCCCAGCCGCTTGGCATCGGACGCGTTCATGGTGGTTTCCTGGCTGAAGGTCTCGCGCAGCCAGGGTATGTTGTTGAAGATCGAATGCGTCCGCCAGCGCGGATGCGGCGTGATCATGTGGAAGGGATAGTCCTTGGCCTTTTCGTGGTTCAGGCTTTCCCAGGGTTCGATCCACTTCGGGATCGAGGGGATGTGATAGCCCCATTGCGTCCGCGTCCAGTCCTGCACCTGCGCCAGCGTGGTCGAGAAGATCTCGATCTTGCCCGAGGGGGTCTGGAACGGGATGCCCTGTTCGATCTGGTCCTGGAACGCGACGTGGGGCCGGGGCAGGATGAACTTGTAAACCCCACGACTCTTGAATTCCTCCCAGCTCCACGTCACGCCCTGGTGGCTTTGGACCTTGTGCCACCAATCCACCAGATAGGCTTCGTCCACGGCATCGTTGTCATAGAAGTAATCGCGGCTGGCCTTCGGGTTGTAGGCCGGCCCGAACCCCAGCCGATAGGCCAGCTCGGTGAAGACCTGGAAGTCGGTGCGGCTTTCGCCCAGGGGCTCGATCACCTTGGGGCGGTGGATGTAGTAGTGCCCCTTGTACCAGGGCAGCGCCACGTCGTGCCGTTCGAAATGCGTGGCGATCGGCAGCAGATAGTCGGCCCAGATGCCGGTCGGCGTGATCGTGCTGTCCATGCAGACCAGAAGGCTTTCGCCTTCGCCGTAGCTGTCCAGCTTGCGGATCGCCTCGATTTCCTTGTTGATGTTCGTCAACTGGTTGAACCAGTCCGACCCCTGCCAGAAGATGCCGCGGATGTTGGGGATGACCCCATCCAGATTGTCGCCGCGCGGCCAGAGTCCGGCCTCTTCCCGCTTCACGTTCGGGTAGTTCAGAACGATATGCGCCCAGCGGTCCGACTTGATCGAGGCGAACCAGATGTTGGCGTTCTGGTCGTAAGGGTAGGCGATGGATTCCGGGTGCCAGCCCTTGCCCACGCCTTCGGCGCAGCCGCCCAGCACCCCGATGTTCCCCGTCATCGCCTGCAGGGCCGCGGCCATGCGGTTGTACTGTTCGCCATAGGCCGCCCGGCCCGGGGCCCAGCTGGCTTTTAGCGCGGCGGGCTTGGTGTCGGCATAAAGCTCGGCCAGCTTGATGATGTCGGCGGCCGGCACGCCGCAGATCGCGCTGGCCCAGTCCGGCGTCTTCGGGATGCCGTCGCGCGTGCCCTCGATGTACTCGCGGAAGCTTTCCTGATCCTTCGCCCAGTCCGGCATGGTGCCGGGGTCCATGCCCTGCACGAAGCGGTTGATGTAGTCCTGGTTCTGCCGGTTGGTGGCGAAGATGTGGTAGGCCATGCCCGCCATCATCGCCGCATCGGTGTTCGGGCGGATCGGGATCCACCAGGCGTCATAGGCGCTGGCGCTGTCGGTATATTGCGGGTCGACCAGCACGAACTTGCAGCCGCGCTGCTTGGCCATGCGCATGTAGTAGAACGTGTTGCCGCCGTGGAAGGTATAGGCCGGGTTCCAGCCCCACATCACGATCAGCTTGGAATGCGCGAAGGCATCGTCCTCGTTGCCGTCCTCGATGGTGCCGAAGGTCCAGCGGCTGGACGAGGTGGTGCCCTGGTAGGACGGCACCGACCAGCTGCTGGTGCGGCAGCCGAACATGCCCAGGAAGCGGCCCAAGAGGCCCTCGATCTGGTCGGACTTGTGCAGGACGCCATAGCTGGCCCCGGCATAGCTTTGGTCAAGGATCGCGGTCGGGCCGTAGGTGTCCTTCAGGTGCACCATGCGCTCGGCGATCTCGGTCAGGGCCTGGTCCCAGGTGATGCGCTTGAACTTGGCCTCGCCGCGCTTGCCGACCCGCTTCATCGGGTAAAGAAGCCGTTCCGGGGAATAGAGCCGCGATCGGTAGGATCGCCCGCGCAGGCAGGCGCGCAGTTGCGGCTTTTCCTCGGTGTCGGTGCCATAGGCATCGCCCTGGTAGCTGCCGTTGTCGGTCGACAGCCGCACGATCACGTCGCCCTTCTTGTGCGCGACCAGCATGTGGCGGCTGCCGCAGTTGTGCGCGCAGGAGGTGACGACCGTCTCCAGTTCGTCATCCGTGGGATAGGGTTCGTAGGCGAAGGCGCGCGCCGGCGTGGCCTTGCCGCCGACCAGGGCCGTCGCCGCCGTGGCAGCCGCCCCTTGCAGGAAGGCGCGCCGCGTCGGGGTCAATAGGGACACAAGGCGGGACAGATCGGAGGGTTTGGTCATGGCATCGGTCCTTCGTTACGGCGCGATCTGATGTTCGGGTTTGCTTTGGGCCGGGCGGTCCACTGCCCAGTCCGGCACGGTTTCCGTGTCCATGCCCGGCCAGGGATGACGGGCATAGGGGTAGGAAATCCGGTACCATTGCCGTCCGCCATGGCAGCCGTAGCAGATGTCCGAGGTGCCGTTGCGGGCCATGTCCTCGATCGTCGCCGCGTTCAGGTAATTCACCTGATGGCGGTTGGTCCGGAACGTCTCGGCGTGGCAGGACAGGCAGCCGTTCGGGGCCTCGGCATATTCCAGGTCGACGCGGGCTTCCGGCCAGGGTCCGGACAGACCCATGATGTTCACCGGGTCCGGCATGGCGCCGTGGCACAGGAGGCAGGTTTCCGACGGGTTCACCGTCTTGCGCAGGGTGAATTCCGGGCTGGCCGCGGCGGTATAGTGATCGCGGCCCGGCATCATGTCGGGGCTTTCCTCACGCGGGTCGTTGCCCTTGTGGCAGAAGTTGCATTCCAGCTTCATCACCGACTTGGCAAATTCGCTTTCCGAATGCCGCCAGTGGAAGTCGGCCTGCGGGCCAGCATAGGTGTCCAGCGTCTGGTACCAGGCCAGGCTGGTCTCGGCCGCAACGCCGGCCGGGCTGGTCGCGCGCGGCTGGTGGTTCAGGATTTCCTTGTGGCAGGCCAGGCACTCGGCGCTCGAGGCCGTGGCGATGGCCGGCTGGAAGTGCAGCGGGTGATAGCGCGCGGCCTCGTAGTCCATCGCCGGGATCGCGGCTTCCAGTTCGGCGACCTTGGTCTCGATCGCGGCCAGTTCGGCTTCGGTCAACGCGGGCGCGTCGGCATAGGTCACACCTTCGGGAAAGGGCACCGGGTCCAGCGTGATCACGGCATCATCGGCCAGATCGGCGTAGGGATCGGCAGGCGCTGCCGGTTCGGCAGCCGCCTCGGTCGTGGCGGGGGCCGCGGCCTCGCCGCCGGCCAGGGTCACCGGCGTATCCGACTGCGTCGCCAGCCAGCCGATCAGGTTCGCCCGTTCCTCGGCTTTCTTCATGCCGGGGTAGGACATCTTGGTGCCCTTGGCATAATCCTTGGGCTTCTCCAGGAAGGCGTTCAGAGCCGCCTCGTCCCAGGGCGCACCGCCCAGGCCGGTCAGGGCATCGGAATACTTGAACCCCGGGGCCGAGGCCGCCGCGCGCCCGAAGACGCCCCATAGGTTCGGGCCGGTGCCGTTCTTGCCGCCCTTGTCGATGGTGTGGCAGGCCTTGCAGGCCTTGAACGCCTTTTCCCCGGCCGCGAGGTCAATTCCGGCGGCGCTTGGGGCAGCGGCGGGTTCGGCAGTGGCCTGCGGCGCTGTCTCGGCTGCGGCAGCGGTCTCAGCCGCCGGTTCGGGAGCGGGGGTCGCCTCTGGCGCGGCCGGAGCTTCGACAAAGCCCACTTTCGTTGCCGCGGGGCCCTTGTAGATGAAGGTCCCGGCGACGAAGAGGGCGAAGAAAGCCAGCAATGCAAAGGCAAGCCCGGACAGGGCCCCAAGTATGGCTTCCAGCTTTTTCATGACAAGCTCCTGGTTCATGACAAGCTCCTGGCTGGCGGCATGGCGTGGCAGGGCAGACCAAGATCCGCCGTGCCGGGAATTGGTTTCAGTTTTCCGCGGCCGTGGCCGTGCAGACCCAGGCACTTTCGATCAGTTCGTACCGGATGCAGTTCGGGGTGCCCCCGCCCGCCATCCCGGACATTCCGTCCATGCCACCCATCCCGGACATGCCACCCATGCCGGACATTCCGTCCATCCCGGACATCCCGTCCATCCCGGACATCCCGCCCATGCCCGACATGCCTTCCTGGCCGGCGGGGGTTTCAGCCGTCGGAACCGGGTCAGAGCCGCGCGTGGTGAAGTAGATGCCGGCGCCCAACGCCGCAACGATGGCAAGAATGCCGATGGCCTGATTGGTGTTCATGTTCTTTCGACCGTGTGAGAGGAGGAAACCGGGGGCGGCGTGTCGCCGCCCCCGGCAGGGTCGTTCGGATCAGTTCGACGGAGGCGTCCAGGAGCCGTCCATTCCGGACATGCCGCCCATGCCACCCATGCCGCTCATTCCCGACATGCCGCCCATGCCCGACATGCCGCCCATGCCGCTCATTCCCGACATGCCGGCCATGCCGGTGTAGGAATACTGAGTGCAGGTCCAGCCCGAGCTTCCGCCGGCCATCCC
>NZ_JBGOSN010000042.1:0-32447 GCF_046335115.1 Paracoccus sp. P2
GCAGGCGGACCGGCGATGCCGCCGCCAGCGCGAATGTGCCGAAAGCCATGCCAATGCCATGCTGCTCGGCCCCGCCGGCATCCAGGAGCGCCGCGACCCCAGGGCCTGGACCGAGTTATTTTCCGCGATCCTCCAGCCATTTCCGCATCATGGCGATTTCGGCCTCCTGGGCCTTGATGACCTCCTCGGCCAGCTTGCGCACCTCGGGGTCCGAGCCGTGCTCAAGCACCACCCTGGCCATGTCGATGGCACCCTGGTGATGCGGGATCATGCCGCGCATGAAATCGACATCGGCATCGCCGGTATGCTCGATCATCATATCGGCATGCATCCTGTCCATCGCCGCGACATAGGCCTGGGTCGAGGGGCTGTCGGCATGGCCCGCGTCCATGTGATGGCCGTGCCCGTCGCCATCGCCGCTTTGCGCAAGGGCAAACCCGGCCGAGATCGCGACCGCGCCGGCAAAAAGGATCGGTGTCAGCCTGTTCATCCGAACCTCCTCGGGGTCGAGGGGCGCGCGGGGCTCGGCCGGAGAACGGCCAAGCCGGCCGGGCACGCGCAGGCGCCGCGGGGAATGTCGGGGATGTGGAGCTTCACGGGAAAACCCTCCTCAGCTGGATACGGGTCGAAAGAATAGGGCTTCTTGCCCCAGAAAGGTCAAGGGCCCGGCTGGGGCGGGCCGGGCTGTCACCTTTCGGTCAGACTGGCCGGTTATGGAACGCCGGGCAGCCCCGGCTTCTTGCGGGGCCGCGCCATCAGCCAGGAGCGTCCCATGACCGAGCAACACCCTTCCCGCCATGTCTTCCGCACCAGCCAGCTGGAGGAGGCCGACGGACCGGGCCACAACCCGACCGACAACCGCACCATGGGCGAGATCATCGCCGCCCGCTTCTCGCGCCGCGGCTTCCTCAAGGGATCCATGGCCGCGACCGCCATCTCGGCCACCGTCAGCCCCTTCGCCCTGCTGGCCGCCGACGAGGCCAGGGCGCAAGGCGCGCCGGAAGGTTCGGCCTTCGATTTCCCCGAGGTGACGGCCGGCGTCGATGCCGACCATCACGTCGCCCAGGGCTATGACGCCGACATCCTGCTGCGCTGGGGCGACAAGGTCTTTGCCGATGCGCCGGACTTCGACCCGCTGAACCAGTCCGAAGCCGCGCAGGAACGCCAGTTCGGCTATAACAACGATTTCGTGGGCTTCATCCCGCTGAACGGCGCCGATGACCGCGGCCTGCTGGTGGTCAATCACGAATATACCAACGAACACCTGATGTTCCCCGGCATCGTCACCGTCGAGAACGGCAAGATCGCCGTCGCCGAGGCGACCGAGGCGCGCGTGGACATCGAGATGGCCGCCCATGGCGGCACGGTGATCGAGATCCGCAAGGTAGACGGCAAATGGCAGCCGGTGCTGGACGGGGCGCTGAACCGCCGCATCACCGCCAAGACGCCGATGGAGATCCGCGGCCCGGCCGCCGGGCATGCGCGCATGCAGACTGCGGCGGATCCGACCGGCACGAATGTGCTGGGCACGATCAACAACTGCGCTGGCGGCGTCACGCCCTGGGGCACCTACATCATGGCCGAGGAGAACATCCACGGCTATTTCACCGGCGCGCTGCCCGAAGGCCACCCCGAGACCGAGAACTACAAGCGCATGGGCATCCCCGAGGACAGCTATGCCTGGGGCAAGTTCCACGACCGCTTCGACATCGGCAAGGAACCGAATGAGCCCAACCGCTTCGGCTGGATCGTCGAGGTCGATGTCATGGACCCGAACTCGATCCCGAAGAAGCGCACCGCTCTTGGCCGCTTCAAGCATGAGGGGGCGGCGAGCGCCCTGGCCAAGGACGGGCGCGTCGTCTTCTATCTGGGCGACGACGAGCGGTTCGACTATGTCTACAAGTTCGTGACCGCCGGCCGTTACAACCCGGACGACCGCGCCGCGAACCTGGATCTGCTGGACGAGGGCACGCTTTACGTCGCGCGCTTCGACGAGGACGGCAGCTTTGCCTGGCTGCCGCTGGTGCATGGCCAGGGACCGCTGACCGCCGAGAACGGCTTCGCGAGCCAGGCGGACGTGCTGATCGAAACCCGCCGCGCCGCCGACCTGCTGGGCGCAACGCCGATGGACCGGCCCGAGGATATCGAGCCCAATGCCGAGACCGGCCGGGCCTATGTCATGCTGACCAACAACACCAAGCGAGAAGAGGCGAACCCCGCCAACCCCCGCGTGGACAATGCTTTCGGCCATATCATCGAGATCCTCGAGGACGGGGGCGATCTGGCGGCGACCAAGGGCAGCTGGGAGATCCTGCTGCAATGCGGCGATCCCTCCATCGCCGAGGTGGGCGCGACCTTCTCGACCGCGACCACCGCGAACGGCTGGTTCGGGATGCCGGACAATTGCGCCATCGACAGCGACGGGCGGCTCTGGGTCTCGACCGACGGCAACTCGCCTTCGGATACCGGGCGCACGGATGGTCTTTGGGCGGTGGATGTCGAGGGCGCGGCGCGCGGCACCTCGCGGCTGTTCTATCGCGTGCCGGTCGGGGCCGAGATGTGCGGGCCCTGTCCGACGCCGGACCTGACCACCTTTTTCGTCGCCGTGCAGCATCCGGGCGACGGCGGCGAGGATTGGGAGGGCCACGGCCGGCCGTCCTATTACGAAGACCTGTCCACCCGCTGGCCGGATTTCCGCGACGACATGCCGGTGCGCCCGGCGGTGGTGGCGATCACGAAACAGGGCGGCGGCCGGATCGGCTGAAGGGCCGCGGGCAGGTTTGGGGCAGGGGGCAGGGGGCGGGAAACCGCCCCCTTTTTCCGCAATCCGCGTCGCGGTCAATGCGTCAGGCCGCTGCCGCCGGTCACGGCGATGGTGTAGGGCGCGCCTCCGACCGGCACGGTGCCGCGTTCCGTCAGATCCTCGGCCGAGATGCGGCGGACAAGGCCGGCATTCGGATCGGTCACAAGGATTTCCCCGCCGGCCATGGCGATGCGCGGGCGCGGGTCGTTCCAATGCCCGTCCATCGAATAGGGCGCGGTCACCTTGGCGCCGGCGGCGATCTCGGCCTTCAGCAGGTCGATGCGGTGCAGGCTGCCATCCTCGGTCAGCACGTAGCCGGTCGAGGGCTTGGCGGGGTCCAGCGCGAAATCCACCCGGCGGAAGGGCAGCTTGATGTAGCGGTAATGCGGCTCGTCCACCGGGTCGATGACCACCAGCCCGTCGGGGCCGTAATTGCCCAGGAACACCTGGATGCCGGTCGAGCCCAGCAGCGTGCCGGTGGTCACGCCCTGCGGCAGCTCGGCGGGATAGGGCAGCAGCCTGTATTCCGGCCCGCTCGCCCCGGCCCTGACGGTCAGCACGCCCTCCTTGCAGCCGGCGGCCAGATAGGCGCCCGAGAAGGCCTCGCCATGGATCGCGGTGCAGGTGGCCAGCTCGCCCGCCGACCTGCCCTCGGCATCGAAGGCTTGCAGGCCGAGGCGCGGCACCGAGGCGTCGCCCTCGACCTTCTCGTCCGAAGCGACGGTGGACAGCCAGCTGTCGCCCAGAGGCGTGACGAAGCCGTGATGGGCGCGGGCCTGCGGGAACTTGACCGGCTCGACCTTGCCCTCGGCCAGCGCGGCCCCGTCGAGGATCTCGGCATAGCCGCCATTGTCGTAGTTCAGCACCACCTTGCCGTCGTGATCGACCAGGTGGAAGGGCCGCGGGCCGGTCAGGCTGGCGTCGATGGCCGCGGGATCGACAACCTCGATGTCGCGGTGGTCGCCGTGGTCATGGAGCGAGATGCCGCTGCGGATGAACTGCACCGTATCGGCATCGGATTGCACCGCGGCGACCACCGCGCCGCCCGCCACGGAATACAGCTTGGCCTGGCCGGTGGTCGGGAAGGTCCAGCGATGGTCTGGTGCGGACAGGTCGAACGCCGTGACCTGGCCCTTTTCATGGTCGCCGACGAAGACACGGTAAAGCGTCACATCCTCGTGGTCGTGATCGTGGTCCTGCGCGGCGGCCGCGCCGGCCAGGATCAGCAGCAGCGCGCTGGCGCCCGCGAGATGTCTGAACATGGTTTCTCCTTCATGGGGTTCGGGATGAATCGGCGGCTCGCAGCGGCTGGCCGGCCGTGCAGGGGCTCATTTCCTGGCAATTCCTGGTATCGTGGGATGACGGATTCGAATTTTCGTGATGTTATTACATTGCCAAACCGGGGAGGCAAGGCATGTCGTTCACGGTTTCCCTTGCCGCGCCGGAAATCCGACAAGGGGCGAGGGCCAAGCAGGGGTGAAAGCCGCGACGCATCGGCAAGGGGCGTCCGAACGCCGGTTTTGTGATTTGCCTCGGCCGATCCCCGCGGCATAAGGCATGCCTCATGCGCTGCCTCCGGCCTGTCCTGCTGTCCCTGCTGTCGATCCTTGCCCTTGCAGGGGCCGAGGCGCATCCGCATGTCTTCATCGACACTGGGCTGACCTTCCGCTTCGACGGCGAGGGCAGGCTGGGCGCCGTCAGCGTGGTCTGGGCCTTCGACGACTTCTCCTCGATGCTGATGGTCGAGGATATGGAAATGGACCAGGACGGCGACGGCGTGCTGACGGATGACGAGATCGCCCGCCTGACCGCCATGTTCAGCGACTGGCCCGAGGATTTCGCCGGCGATCTCTACCTGACCCGCGACGGCAATCCTGTCGCGCTGTCGGGACCGCAGGAGGTCGCGGTGCGCTATCAGCAGGGCAGGATCGTCGTGACCCATATCCGCGCGCTCCTGGACCGGATCCGGCCCGAGGATGAGCGGATCAAACTGCAGGTCTATGACCCGACCTATTACACCTTCTACGATCTGGTCGGGGCGCTTGAAATCAGCGGCCGGGACGACTGCCGCGTCGAGATCGAAAAGGCCGATATCGCCGCCGCGCAGCGCAAATATGGCGACGAACTGGCCAAGCTGACCAATGACGAGATCATGGACCAGGGCAAATACCCCGATGTGGGCGGCGATTTCGCCGACGACATGAGGCTGGAATGCGCAAGGCCGTCCTGATCGCCCTGCTTGCGCTGGCCGTGGCCGCCGGCCTGGTTCTCTGGACCGGGCTGGATGATCGCGTCGCCCGCATGGCGGTGGGCTGGCAGCGCGACTATCAGAATGCGCTGGCGCGGGCCTTGCGGGGCGGTGAAACCGGCGCGGTCACGGCATTCCTGGGCATCTGCTTTGCCTATGGTTTCCTGCACGCGCTGGGGCCGGGGCACGGCAAGGCGCTGATCGGCGCCTATGGCCTTGCCACCGACGTGCCGATGAGGCGCATGGTCAGCCTGGCCGCGATCACCAGCCTTGCGCAGGCGACGGTGGCGGTGGCCGTGGTCTATGCGGGCGTCTGGATCTTTGGCGGCGCGCGCGATCGCGTCGAGGGCGCCTCGGCCAGCCTCGAGCCGTTCTCGGCAGCGGCCATCGCGGCGCTGGGTATCATCCTGTGCTGGCGGGGGTTTCGCAGGCTGGCCGCCGGCCGGCACCGGCACGGCCATGCGCATTCCGAAACATGCGGCTGCGGCCATGCCCATGTCCCGGATGCCCAGGACGTCCTGGCAGCCCGTTCCTGGCGCGAAGCGGCCGCACTGGTCGCCGGGGTGGCCCTGCGTCCCTGCACCGGGGCGCTGTTCCTGCTGATCCTGACCTGGCGCTTCGACCTGGACGTAATCGGGATCGCCGGCGCCTATGTCATGGGGATCGGCACCATGATGGTGACGGGGCTTGCCGCGGTCGCCGCGGTCGCCCTGCGCCGCGGGGTGCATGTCTCGCTTCCGGCCCTTGGCCGCGCCTCGGTCATCGCCAGCCTGGCCGAGATCGCCTTCGGTGGCCTCGTGGCGATCTTCGCCATCGCAACGGCGTTCCGCCTGGTCCAGGCGCCGTTCTGAACCGCACCGAATACCGCACCGCATGAAACCCACCGTGCCAGGCAGGCTTGCGCCCGCCTTGCCCTGGCAAAAGGCGGCGCGGCTGTTCGGCGAGGCGGGGGAGGGGGCAAGAACAGGGGCATTGCAGAACCCGGCGATCCCGGCTATAAAAGTAATGTAATAACATTACATATAGGGATACCATGCCAGCCAGCACCCGCGCCAGAGATCGCCGCCTGCCCGTCACCGTCCTGTCCGGTTTTCTGGGCGCGGGCAAGACGACGCTGCTGAACCATGTCCTGAACAACCGCGAGGGCCGGCGCGTCGCGGTGATCGTCAACGACATGTCCGAGGTGAACATCGACGCCGATCTGGTGCGCGACGGGACAGAACTGTCGCGATCCGAGGAAAAGCTGGTCGAGATGACCAATGGCTGCATCTGCTGCACCTTGCGCGACGACCTGCTGGTCGAGGTCCGCCGGCTGGCCGAGGAGGGGCGCTTCGACTATCTCCTGATCGAATCGACCGGCATCGCCGAGCCCTTGCCGGTGGCGGCGACCTTCGATTTCCGCGATCCGAACGGCGCCAGCCTGTCGGACGTCGCCCGGCTCGACACCATGGTCACGGTGGTGGATGCGGTCAACCTGACCAGGGATTTCTCCAGCCACGACTTCATCGCCGACCGCGGCGAGACCCTGGGCGACCAGGATGACCGCACGCTGGTCGATCTGCTGACCGACCAGATGGAATTCGCCGATGTGGTGGTGCTGAACAAGGTCAGCGCGGCGGGGCCGGTCCGGCTGGACCAGGCCCGCAAGATCGTCCGCGCCCTGAACCCCGACGCCCGGCTGGTCGAGACCGATTTCGGCCGCGTCGCGCCGGGGGCGATCTTCGATACCGGGCTTTTCGACTTCGACAGGGCGCATATGCATCCGATGTGGGCCAAGGAGCTTTACGGCTTCGACGCGCATGTGCCCGAGACCGAGGAATACGGCATCTCGTCCTTCGTCTATCGCGCCCGGCAGCCCTTCCATCCGAAGAAGGTCCATGACTTGCTGAATGGCGACCTGCCCGGCGTGATCCGCGCCAAGGGGCATTTCTGGATCGCCTCGCGCCCCGGCTGGGCGGTCGAGTTCAGCCTTGCCGGGGCGATGTCCAGCGTGACGCCGCTGGGGGGCTGGTGGGCTTCGGTGCCGCGGGATCGCTGGCCCACCCACCCGGATTCCCTCCAAGACATCGGGAAGGTCTGGCAGGAACCCTGGGGCGACCGCCGGCAGGAACTGGTCTTCATCGGCTCGGGCATGGACCCTGCGGCAATCACCAAGGCTCTGGACGACGCCCTGGTCGAGGCTCGGGACTTCACGCCCGAAGCCTGGGCCGGGCTGCCCGATCCTTTCCCGCAATGGGGCCAGCGCCGCGTCGCCTGAGCAGGGCGCCGACCGCAAGGGCAGGGGTAGGGGCGCAGAATGCCCCCCGCCGCAAACGGGGCGACACAGCCAGGAGGGAAAACCCGGACGCATGGCAAAGACCGATACCGCAATCCCGCAAATGCCGCACCCCGGCGCCGCCAAGGCGCGGGGGATCCTCGAATCCTCCAGCGGGCTCGTACTGGAACAGATAACCCGGCCGGGGGTCGGGGCGGCGATCTGGCGGCGAAATCGCTCGCCCGGCTTTGCCGAATGGATCGAGAGCATTCCCCCCGGACAGTTGCCCGCGTTGCGTGCCGTGGCCGATTTCCGGACGATCGAGCGCGGCGTCCACGCCGCCTGCGACCTGTCCGGCCTGCCCGCCGGGACGATGCGCGACCTGCTGGCCAGCGACATCGGGGCGCTGGCGCTGATGCTTGCCCGGATCATGCGCAACCCGCTGATGCATATCCGCTTCGAGGCGGTGACGACGGATGCCTGCCGCCGGTTCCATGTCGATCAGCTACCCGCGCGGCTGCTTTGCACCTATCGGGGGCCGGGAACGCAATTCGGGCTGGAGGATGAAAACGGCCGGATCGTGCGGGCCGGCGCGATGCGCAGCGGCGAAGTCGCGGTCCTGCGCGGCGCCTCGTGGCCGGGCATGGAGGTCACGGGGCTGTTGCACCGTTCCCCGCCCATCGCCGGAACCGGCAAGGTGCGGCTGTTCCTGGCGCTTGACCCCATGGTGGAGCCGGCCGAGGCCCGGAGGCTCCATTGATGCGCGGCAACCTCGCCACCTCGCTGCGCCGCCGCCGCAGGCGCTGCCCGATCGCGCAATACGACCGGCTGCCCCCGGAATTGCGCCGCTGGCTTGCGCAGGCGGCGCTGCCTTGGAGCCCGGTTTCCGCCTTGCGCCTGTGGCACAAGCTTCTGGACGAAACCGCGGGCAATATCGAAGCCGCGCGCCAGCGCCTCGACCTGATCGAGGCGCGGATGCTGATGCGGGACGCGCCGCGGATATGGGGCGTTCCGCCAACCGTGCCGCCGAGGCAGCCTTCGCCGGCCGGGTGACGCATTCCGGCGCCGCAGGCCGCGGGCCTCTGCTTCCGGTCCGGGGCTGCTCCTCACGGCCTCAGGGCGGTAGCGGATCATGCAACATTCTGGAAAGACGAGGCTTGTGGCCTTGCGGGCATGGCGCGCCTTCCGCTTGCGGCGCCGCTCCGGCAGAAAGCGGCCCAGTTCCTGGAACTGGCCTTCAGATGAACAGACATAGCGGTAGATTGTCTCGCGGCACATCCGCTCGCAGTGGCCTTCATGGCGCAGCCGACCGGCGATTTGCTCGGGCGGCCATCCCGCGCGCAGCCGGTCGATCACCGGCAGCCGCAGCGCATCATGCCGGACCAGCTTGCGCTGCTGACAGCTGACAGCGCCGAGACGCCGCGAGTTGCTGCGCGTTCATATGCCACTAGCCATTGGCGATCGGCACATCGGGATCGTGCCAGAAATTGCGCCGGATCGCGCGATGAATGGTCGAACGGTGCCGGCCGAGCTGCGCGGCAATCTGCGCAACGCTGAGCTTGCGTTGCAGCATGGCCGCGATGATGCGGCGCTCATCGAAGCTGAGATGCGAGGCCAAAAGGGGTTCTCCGTGAATTGCAACTGCCTGAAAACCATGGCTTGTCGCGATTTAGAATAGAATCCACCCCTAGGGTCGAATTTCTTCGATAATTATGATTATGTAAACAAAAACTCCGCCTGAAGAATGCGCATCCCAAGACGAAGCGCATGGAACGACCGGGCGGATCGGGTCAAGGAAACCGCGCCCGGCCAAGGTTTTCAGATCATGTTCAAGGCTTGCTTGTAGATCTCCAGCACAGCCTCTTCCTCGGCGACCTGATCCTTGTCCTTCTTTCTTAGCGAAATGATGGCCCTGAGCGCCTTGGTGTCGTATCCGCGCCCCTTGCTCTCGGCATAGACTTCCTTGATCTGCTCGGAGATATCCTTCTTTTCCTGCTCGAGATGCTCGATCCGTTCCACGAACTGACGCAGTTCGTCCGCAGTCACCTGATACGAATCCATTTGCTGCTCCATTTGCTGCTGCGGGCCCGTGATGCGCACGGCGCAAGGCCGGCGGCACCCCATCCCGCGTGTTTTCCGCCGCGGGTCTAGGCGGTCTTGCGGCCGGGCGCAATCGCCGCTAGGCCGTCGCTGGCAGACGGAGGCGGAACATGACGATCTGGGACGGGCTGATCTGGGGCGGAACCGGGTTGACGGTGATCGGGCTGGTCGCGCTGGCATGGTGCATCGTCACCGCGGCGCGCGCCAAGGCACGGATCGCCGATGACGAGCAGATGCGCGCCGCCATGCGCAAGGTCGTCGCGGTGAACATGGCGGCGCTCGCGGCCTCGGTCCTGGGGCTGATGCTGGTTGTCCTTGGCATCATGCTGGGCGGCTGACATGCGGGCGCTGGTCCAGCGCGTCGCCGAGGCAGAGGTCACGGTCGAGGGCCGCAGCATCGGCCGCATCGGGCCCGGCCTTCTGGTCTTGGTCTGCGCCATGCGCGGCGACCCCGAGGACGCGGCCGCGAAACTGGCCGCGCGCATCGCCAAGCTGCGCATCTTCCGCGACGAGGCCGGTAAGATGAACCGATCGGTTCAGGACATCGGCGGCGCGGTGCTGGTGGTCAGCCAGTTCACGCTCGCCGCCGACACAAGCACCGGCAACCGGCCCGGATTCTCCACCGCCGAGGCGCCCGAGCGCGGCGAGGCGCTGTATCTGCGCTTTGCCGAGGCGCTGCGCGCGCTCGGCCTCCCGGTCGAGACCGGCTCCTTCGGCGCCGACATGCAGGTGTCGCTGGTCAATGACGGCCCGGTGACGATCTGGATGGATTCCGCAGACCGCGCTTGACTTTCGCCGCCCGAACCCTCATTTGCGACAAGTTGCCGCCCGCTGCCGCGTGAGCAGCCGGCGCCCTTGCGCCAAGGTCGGCACCGATTTTCAGTTTCCCATTCACGCGGGGAGGCTGCGGGCATCACCGTATCCACGCCCGCCCCTCGCAACCTGCCGTGCGATCCGCACGGCCCCAGCCATGCGCGCCGATACGCGGGCGACCTGGCCGAAAGACGACATGACCAACGAGACCACCCGCCCGAACCGTTCGGGCAATCCCCGCGCCCAGCAAGGCGGCAAGCCGCGCTTCCGCAACGACAAGCCCAACACCAACCACCGCCGTCACCGCGCCGAGCCGGAAGAGAAATTCATCCGCCGCGCCATTCCGGATATCGACACCGCCTTCACCCGCATGGGGATCGATGCGCGCGTGGCGATCAACCTGCCGGGCCTGGGCATCGAGACCCCCTCGCCCATCCAGGAAAAATCCATCCCCGGCATCGTCGCCGGCCGCGACCTCCTGGGCCTGGCCCAGACCGGCACCGGCAAGACGGCGGCCTTCGGCCTGCCGATGCTGACCCGGCTGCTGAACATCGGCCGCAAGCCCGAGCCCCGGACCTGCCGGGCGCTGATCCTGGCGCCGACCCGCGAACTGGCGACCCAGATCGCCGAGAACATCGACAATTATGCCATCGGCACGCCGATCCGGCAGTTCCGCGTCGTCGGCGGCGCCTCGATCAACGTGCAGGTCCAGCGGCTGGAACGCGGCGTCGACGTGCTGATCGCGACGCCGGGCCGGCTGATCGACCTGATCGAGCGCGGCGCCATCGACCTGTCGCAGACCAAGTATCTGGTGCTGGACGAGGCCGACCAGATGCTGGACATCGGCTTCATCCACGCGCTGCGCCGCATCGCCAAGATGCTGCCGCGCGAGCGCCAGACGCTGCTGTTCTCGGCCACCATGCCGAAGCTGATGGAGGAGCTGGCCGACAGCTACCTGAACGATCCGCTGCGCGTGGCGGTGAACCCGCCCGGCCAGGCGGCAGCCAAGATCGACCAGGGCGTGCATTTCGTCAACCAGGGCGACAAGGCGACGCTGCTGGCGGAATACCTGTCCAAACATGTGGACGAGCTGGCCATCGTCTTCGGCCGCACCAAGCACGGCTCGGAAAAGCTGTCGAAGCTTTTGGAGAAATGGGGCTACAAGGTCGCCGCGATCCACGGCAACAAGAGCCAGGGCCAGCGCGAGCGTGCCCTGGCCAGCTTCCGCGCCGGCGACACCAAGGTTCTGGTCGCGACCGACGTGGCGGCGCGCGGCCTCGACATTCCCGAGGTGGCGCATGTCTATAACTACGACCTGCCCAACGTGCCGGAAAACTACGTCCACCGCATCGGCCGCACCGCCCGCGCCGGGCGCGACGGCCGCGCCATCGCCTTCTGCGCGCCCGCCGAGATCGGCGAGCTGCGCGCCATCGAGAAGGCGATGAAGGTCAAGATCGCCGTGGTCGGCGGCGAGGAGCCCTTCGAGGCGGCCAAGATCCGCGAACGCGGCGGCCCCGCGGGCCGCCCGGCGCAAGGCGCGGCGCGCAAGCGCCCGGCCCGGCGCCCCTCGCGCGCGCCGAAAACGGCGCAGCGGGCCTGATCCCGCCGCGATACGCGCAAACGTGAGCCGCCGCCCCGTCGCGGCGGCTTGCGACCCCCCGGCCCTCGCGGCTATGTGCCGGCATGGCCAAGCTTTATTTTCACTATTCCACGATGAATGCCGGCAAGAGCACGCTCTTGCTGCAGGCGTCCTACAATTACCGCGAACGCGGCATGGCGACGCTGCTTCTGACCGCGGCGCTGGACGACCGCGCCGGCCCCGGCCGGATCGCCAGCCGCATCGGCATCGCCGAATCCGCGCTGGGTTTCACCCCCGAAGCCGATCTTTTCGCCCTGATCCAGGCCCGGGGCCGCGGCGCCGCCTGCATCTTCGTCGACGAGGCGCAGTTCCTGACCGAGGAGCAGGTCTGGCAGCTGGCCCGCGTCGCCGACGACCTTGGCCAGCCGGTGATGTGCTACGGGCTGCGGGTCGATTTCCGCGGCCGGCTGTTTCCCGGATCGGCGGCGCTGCTGGCCGTGGCCGACGACCTGCGCGAGGTGCGCACCATCTGCCATTGCGGGCGCAAGGCCACCATGGTCATACGCCAGGACGAAGGCGGCCGCGTGCTGCACCAGGGCGCGCAGGTGCAGATCGGCGGCAATGAAACCTATGTCTCGCTCTGCCGGCGCCATTGGCGCGAAGCGATGGGAGAAATCCGATGAAAGCCAGCAATACCGCCCGCGCCTATGGCTGGGTCGCCCGCATGTTCCACTGGACGGTCGCGGTGCTGATCCTGGCCGCCATCGCCATCGGGCTTTACGCGGACAACCTGCCCGATGGCGGGGAAACGCAGCTGCAGGCGATCTTCACCGCCTATTCCGTGCACAAGACCGTGGGCATGGCGGCGTTGGCCCTCGCCGCGCTGCGCCTGCTGTGGACCCTGACCCAGCCGAAGCCGCGCCCGCTGCATCCCGAGCGGCGGCTGGAAAGCTTCGGCGCCGAGGTCGTGCATTGGGCGCTGTGGATCGGCATGGTCGTCATGCCGCTGTCGGGCTGGCTTCTGCATTCCGCGGCGCCGGGCGGCTTTGCCCGCATCCTCTGGCCCTTCGGCCAGCGCCTGCCCTTCGTTCCCGAGGACGCGGCGCTGTCCGGGCGTTTCGCGGCCTTCCACGAATTCGGCTGGTGGCTGCTGGCCGGGCTGATCCTGCTGCATGTCGCGGGGGCGCTGAAGCACGCGATCATCGACCGCGACGGCACCATGCGCCGCATGGCCGGCAATCCCGAGCACGCGCCCGAGCCCCCGGCCGCGCAGCCCGGCCTCCTGCCGCATGTCCTGGCCGCCCTGGCGGGGCTGGTGGTCTGGGTGGGGGTCGCCTTCATCCCGGCCGACACCCCGGAGGCGCAGGAGATGCCCGCCACCGCATCCGCCCCTGCGGCCGCGGCCGGATCGGGCTGGGCGGTCGAACAGGGCGCGCTGGAGATCGAGGTCATGCAGGCCGGCAATGCGGTCACGGGGCAGTTCGGGCAATGGCAGGCCGATATCGCCTATGACCCGGAGACCCAGACCGGGCGGGTGACGGTGGATGTCGACATCGCCTCGCTGACGCTGGGCGCCATCAGCGACGCGGCCAAGGGCCCGGATTTCCTGAATGCCGCCGCCCATCCCGCCGCGCGTTTCGAGGCCGAGATCCTGCCGCCCCCGGCCGAGGGCCAGCCGCATGCCGCGCAGGGCCGGCTGACCATCGCCGGCCAGACGGTCGAGGCCGATTTGCCCTTCGAGCTGACGCTTCAGGGTGACGTGGCGCAGGCCAAGGGGCAGATGCGCGTCGATCGCCGCGATTTCGGCATCGGCGCGGGCTATGCCGATGAAAGCACCGTGGGATTCGGCGTCGAGATCGGTTTCGAGCTGACCGCGAAGCGGCAATAGGAGAAAGGGCCGCCTCGATGGGCGGCCCTTTCCTTTGGGTATTTGGGGAACGAAGAAGCCGGGGCTCAGCCGACCAGTTCGAGGCCCGAGAAGAAGAAGGCGATTTCTTCCTTGGCGGTTTCCGGCGCGTCCGAGCCATGGACCGAGTTCTCGCCGACCGAGAGAGCGAACTCCTTGCGGATGGTGCCCTCGTCGGCATTGGCCGGGTTGGTGGCGCCCATCACTTCGCGGTTCTTGGCGATGGCGTTCTCGCCTTCCAGCACCTGCACCACGACCGGGCCCGAGGCCATGAACTCGACCAGTTCGCCGTAGAAGGGGCGATCCTTGTGGACGATGTAGAACTGGCCGGCCTGGGCGGGCGACAGGTGGATGCGCTTCTGCGCGATGATGCGCAGGCCGGCATCCTCGAACTTGGCGTTGATCTTGCCGGTCAGGTTGCGCTTGGTGGCGTCGGGTTTGATGATCGAGAGCGTGCGTTCGATGGCCATGTCGGTCGTCCTTTTCCTTGTTCCGGTTCCTTGTTCCGGCCGCAGGTGGCCCGGAAATCCGCGCCCCGTTAGCATGGGCGACGGCGCTTGAAAAGCCGGCGCGGCCCCCTCCTTCGCGCGGGCCGTCGATGACGGCATTGACGGGGCGCGCCGCTTGCGCCATGCGGTGGCGCATGCTGCGCATCGACGACATATCCTATTCCATCGCCGGACGGCCGCTGTTCGAGCATGCCTCGGCCACCATCCCGGACGGGCACAAGGTCGGCCTGGTCGGCCCGAACGGCGCCGGCAAGACCACGCTGTTCCGGCTGATCCGGGGCGAGCTGGGCCTTGACGGCGGCGCCATCAGCCTGCCGCCCCGCGCCCGCATCGGCGGCGTCGCGCAGGAGGCGCCCGGCACCGCGACCAGCGTGCTGGAGACGGTGCTGGCGGCCGATACCGAGCGCGCCGCGCTGCTGGCCGAATCCGCGAGCGCTACCGACGCCCATCGCATCGCCGAGATCCAGACCCGGCTGGCCGATATCGACGCCTGGTCGGCCGAGGCGCGGGCCGCGACCATCCTGCGCGGCCTGGGCTTTTCGACCGAGGACCAGGCGCGGCCGACCGCCGATTATTCCGGCGGCTGGCGCATGCGCGTGGCGCTGGCAGGCGTGCTGTTTTCGCAGCCCGACCTCTTGCTGCTGGACGAGCCCACCAACTACCTGGACCTGGAAGGCGCGCTGTGGCTGGAAAGCTATCTGCAGCGCTATCCCCATACCGTCATCGTCATCAGCCATGACCGCGACCTTTTGAACCGCGCCGTCGGCCATATCCTGCATCTCGAAGATCGCAAGCTGGTGCTCTATTCCGGCGGCTACGACACCTTCGCGCGGACCCGGGCCGAGAAGCGCGCCCTGCAAGCCGCCGAGGCGAAAAAGCAGGATGCCCGCCGCGCGCATCTGCAAAGCTTCGTGGATCGTTTCCGCGCCAAGGCCACCAAGGCCCGCCAGGCCCAGGCCCGCATCAAGATGCTGGAGAAGATGGAGCCGATCACCGCCCCGGAAGAGGCGAAGTTCCACCGCTTCGGCTTTCCGCAGCCCGACCAGCTGTCGCCGCCCATCGTCTCGCTGGACGGGGTTTCGGTCGGCTATGACGGGCGGGCGGTGCTGCGCCGGCTGGCGTTGCGCATCGACCAGGACGACCGCATCGCGCTCTTGGGCCGCAACGGCCAGGGCAAGTCCACGCTTTCGAAGCTGCTGGCCGGGCGGCTGGAGCCGATGGAGGGGCGGATCGCGCGCTCGGGCAAGCTGCGCATCGGCTATTTCGCCCAGCACCAGGTCGATGAGCTGGAGCTGGGCGAGACGCCCATCGCCCATGTCCGCCGGCTGCGCCCGGACGAGCCGCCGGCAAAGCTGCGCGCCCGGCTGGCCGGATTCGGGCTGATGGAGGCGCAGGCCGAGACCCGGGTCAGCCAGCTTTCCGGGGGGCAGAAGGCGCGGCTGTCCTTACTGCTCGCCACCATCGACGCGCCGCATCTGCTGATCCTGGACGAGCCGACCAACCACCTGGACATCGAATCCCGCGAGGCGCTGACCGAGGCGCTGAACGACTATACCGGCGCCGTGGTGCTGGTCAGCCACGACATGCACCTGCTGAATCTGGTGGCCGACCGGCTGTGGCTGGTGGACCAGGGCGGCGTCTCGCCTTGGCAGGGCGACCTGGACGATTATCGCCGCATGCTGCTGGCCGGCGAGGAAAAGCCCGAGCCGAAAGCCGAGGCGAAACCGGCGCCGAAACGCCCCGCGCGCGAAAAGATCCTGGAGTTGCGCGCCGAGGCCAGGCGCGCCGAGGAGCGGGTCGGCAAGCTGACCGCCATGCTGGAAAAGCTGGACGCCATCCTGGCCGATCCGGCAACCTATGACGACGCGCAAAAGGCCGAAGCCTGGGGCCGCAAGCATGCCGAGGCCAGCGAGGCGATGCAGCGCGCCGAAGGGCTGTGGATGGAGGCGCTGGAACGGCTGGAGGAAGCCGAGCGGGCCTGAGCGCAACAGCCGCGAATTATTGTGTAAAATTCACCAGACTCCGCTTGCCCTGGCGCCGGGTTTCGACGCAGGGTGCCGGGCGATTTGATAAGGATTCGCCATGACTCGGATTGCCGCGCTTGCGCTTCTTGCCGCCACCGCCCTGACCTCGCCCGCCGCGGCGCAGTCGCTGGGGCTTGGGCGCGGGCTTTCGGTCGATACCGGGCTGGGCGTGAAATACAGTCCCGAGTTCATGGGTTCGGACAACCTGGACGCCTCGCCCTGGATCATCCTGCGCAACAGCGATGCCGATGCCGGCAAGAAGGACGGGATCTCGGTCCTGCCCTCGCTGAACTATATCGGCAAGCGCGATTCCAGCGATCACGAGGATCTGCGCGGCATGGAGGATATCGGCCGCGCCGGCGAATTCGGGGTGAAGCTGTCCTGGCGCATGGGCGACATGACCAGCTATGGCGCCATCCGCAAGGGTTTCGGCGGCCATCACGGCGTGGTGGGCGAGCTGGGCGCGAAATACCGCTATGAGGTCAGCGACCAGCTGACGCTGTGGACCGGGGCCGAGCTGGGCCTGGGCGACCAGGATTTCACCGGCACCTATTTTGGCGTGGACGAAGGCGAATCGCTTGCCGGCGGCAAGCCGGTCCACAACCCCGACGGCGGCGCCTATATCGCCCGCATCAGCGTCGAGGCGCGTTACGAATTCATGCCCAATACGGCGCTGATGGGGCGGCTGACCTATGGCCGGCTGCTGGGCGATGCCGGCGATTCGCCGCTGGTGCAGACCCGCAGCCAGCCCTCGATCAGCATCGGCGTGGCGCGGCGGCTGAACTTCCGCTTCTAAGCGGCTCTGGACCCCGGATGGCACAAGTCCTATATCATTGCCAAGATTTTACAGGACACGCCGCATGAGCACCGAGAATCTCAAGGAGGGCGACCCGCTGATCGCGCCTTCGACGACGGACCATCCCCTTTACGACAGCGTGGTCGAGGCCTGCAAGACGGTCTACGACCCGGAAATCCCGGTCAATATCTTCGACCTGGGGCTGATCTACACCATCGACATCAATGACGAGAATGCCGTGCGCATCGTCATGACCCTGACCGCGCCCGGCTGCCCGGTCGCGGGCGAGATGCCCGGCTGGGTCGCCGATGCCGTCGAGCCGCTGCCCGGCGTCAAGCAGGTCGATGTCGAGATGACCTTCCAGCCGCAATGGGGCATGGACATGATGTCCGAGGAAGCCCGCCTGGAGCTTGGCTTCATTTGACCGCGCGCGAGGACATGCTGGCCGGCCGGCCCTACAAGCCCGGCGATGGCGAGTTGGTGGCGATGCGCAAGGCCGCGCAGGGATTGATGCGCGACTACAATGCCACCATCATCGGCGACAAGACCCGCGCCCGCACCCTGACGCAATTGCTGGGCACCTGGAACGGTGCGGTGATCCGCACGCCCTTTCACGTCGATTACGGCAAGCATATCCATTTCGGGCCGGATTGCTTCGTGAATTACGGCTGCTTCTTCATGGACATCTGCGAGATTCGCATCGGCGCGCGCTGCCAGTTCGGTACCGCCGTGCAATTGCTGACCGAGGATCGCCCGCGCGAGCGCGACAGCCGCGCCAAGGGCGTCGAATGGGGCAAGCCCATCACCATCGGCGATGACGTCTGGGTCGGCGGCGGCGCCATCGTCCTGCCTGGCGTCAGCATCGGCGACGGCGCCATCGTCGGCGCCGGCGCGGTCGTGACCCGCGACGTGGCGCCCGGCGCGACCGTCGTCGGCAACCCTGCCCGCCCCTTGCCGCCGAAATCCTGACAGGCGTCAAAGAAACATCCGGTGCCGGCCGCGGCTGACCAGGTGCAGCCCGCCCTGGCTGACCGGCATCTGGGCCAGCCGCTCCAGCGGCAAGTCCATGGCCACCAGCCGCAGCATGCGCAGGGTGATGCCATGCGTCACGATCAGCGCCGGGCCGTCCAGATCGTCCAGGAACGCGCGCACCCGCGCTTCGAGCCCGGCGAAATGCTCGCCGCCCGGTGCCAGGTCATACCAGTCCAGCGGACCGCGGGCGAAGGCTTCGGGATGCGCGGCCTGCAGTTCCGACGCAAGCCGGCCGCTGAAATCGCCGATGTCGATTTCGTGCAGGCGTTCGTCCAGGTCAAAGCCCTGCCCGCCAAAGGCGATACGCGCCGTCTGCTGCGCCCGCCCCGCGGTGCTGACCAGCCGCGCCATGCCGCGCAGGTCGCGCACCAGCCAGGCCAGCCGCCGCGCCTGCGCCTCGCCCAGGGGCGTCAGCGGCGAATCCAGCCGGCCCTGCAACCGCCCCTCGGCGTTCCAGACTGTCTGGCCGTGCCGCATGAGGTAGAGATCCGGCCAGTCCGGCATCAGGCCCATTTCGCCATGGGCGGCAGGCTCATCAGCACCGCCTCGGGGTCGTGGCCGGTCGCCAGGCCGAATTTGGTGCCGCGGTCATAGACCAGGTTGTATTCTGCATAAAGTCCGCGATGGATCAGCTGCGCGTCCTTTTCCGCCTCGCCCCAGGGCTGGGCCATGCGCTTTTCCGCGAGCGGCAGGAAGGCGGGCAGGAAAGCCTCGCCCACCGCCCTGGTAAAGGCGAAATCGGCATGCCAGTCGCCCGTGTTCAGGTCGTCATAGAAGATGCCGCCGACGCCCCGTGCCCGGCCGCGATGCGGGACAAAGAAATACTCGTCCGCCCAGGCCTTGAAGCGGTCATAGTAATCGGCGCCATGCGGGGCGCAGGCCGCGCTCAGCGTGGCGTGGAAATGCGCCGTATCCTCGGCATATTCCAGGCAGGGGTTCAGGTCGGCGCCGCCGCCGAACCACCAGGCGCCGGGCGTCCAGAACATGCGCGTGTTCATGTGCACCGCCGGCGCATGCGGGTTCTGCATATGCGCGACCAGACTGATCCCCGAAGCCCAGAAGCGCGGATCCCCCTCGACCCCCGGCACGCCGCGGGCCGCCATGGCCTGCCGGGCCGCGGCCGACAGCTCGCCATGCACCGCCGACCAGTTCACGCCGACCTTCTCGAAGACCCGGCCGCCGCGCATCACCGACATCAGCCCACCGCCGCCATCCTCACCGCGCTTGGTCTCGCGGATCTCGAAACGGCTGGCCGGCGCATTGGCGGGGCCGCGATCCTCCAGCGCCTCGAAGGCAGAGACGATGCGGTCGCGCAGCTCGCGGAACCAGGCCGCGGCCTTCTGTCGCTCATCGTGCATTTCCATGGGCTTGCCTCCGCATTCGTGAATTGCCCCGCCTGCGGGGCGGGCTTATGCTTCGGGCGAAACAACTAGAGATCCCGGCCATGACCCGCAACATCCTGCTTGCCCTGATGCCTGTTCTGGTTGTCGCATCCTGCGGAACCCCGCAAGAGCAATGCATCAGCCGCAACACCCGCGAATATCGCACCGTCTCGAACCTTCTGGCCGAGGTCGAGGCCAACTTGGCGCGCGGCTATGCCTGGGAGGAGCGCACGGTGATGCGCACCCAATGGGACGACTGCCGCTATGTCTGGCTGGACAAGGACGGCAACCGCCGGCTGGGCTATCGTCCCTGCTTGCGCGACGTTGCCGATACCGAGCGTTACCGGGTGCCGATCGACCCGGCGGCCGAGGCACGCAAGCGCGACAACCTGCTGGCGCGCAAGCAGGCTTTGGCCCCCGCCGCCCGCGCGGCCGTCGATGCCTGCAAGGCCGCCTACCCCGAAGAGGGCAAATAGGGCTCAGTAGACCCCTGGCGCCAGCGGGTCGCCCAGGCTGCGGCCGCCGTCGACGCGCAGGATCTGGCCGGTCACGAAGCTCGAGGCCTCGCTGGCCAGGAACTGCACCGTCGCCGCCAATTCGTCCGCGCCGGCAATCCGGCCCAGCGGCGTGGCGGCGACCATGCGCTCGCGCAGGCCCGGATCCTCGCGCAGCTTCAGTTGCAGGTTGTTGGACATGATGCTGGCAAAGGCCACGCCGTTCACGCGAATCCGCCTGGGCGCCAGAGCCGAGGCCAATGAGCGCGTGGCCTGCGCCTGCGCCGCGCTGGCGATGGAATAGGCCAGCATCTGCGGCTGCGGCCAATCGGCGGCCAGCGAGGTGACATTGACGATGGCGCCGTGCTGCAAGGCGTTCTCGCTCGCCTCGCCCGCCTCATCGGCCTGGGCCATCATGCGCCTGGCGACCATCTGCGACAGGCGCAGGCCGGAACTCATGTTCTGGCGCAGCATGTCGCCCAGCAGCTCGTCGTTCACCGTCAGCGGGTCGCAGCCCTGCACCATGCGATGCGCATTGACCAGGATATCCACCCGCTCGAAGGCGTCGATGGTGGCCGAGACCAGGTTCGCGAGCGTCAGCTTCTGCCCCAAGTCGCCGGCAAAGGCGCGCACCGGCCCTTCGCTTGCCGCCTGTTCGCCCAGTTCGGTCATCAGCGCCGCCTCGTCGCTGTCGGCGAACATGACATTGGCGCCTGCCTCCTCGAAATGCCGGGCGATGGCCAGGCCGATGCCGCGGGCGGCGCCGGTCACGATGGCGGTCTTGCCCTGGATGGAGAGGCTCATCTTTTCCGGCCTTTCGGTTGCGGGCCTTTTGGTTGAAGGCGCCCGGCAGTGCCGCGCCGCGCTCCCGAGGCGGTCAGGATCTTGAAGCGCGCATCGCCGCCCAGCTCGGCGACTTCGGCAAAGCATTCCCGCAGCGCCTGCTCATAGGGCAGGTGGCGGTTGGCCACCATCCACAGCCGCCCCGCCCCGGTCAGCAGCCCCGCCGCCGCGCGGATGAAGCCGGCGCCCAGCCTCGGGTCGGCCGCACGCCCCTCGTGGAAGGGCGGGTTCATGATCACGCCGTTCACCGGCTCGGGCAGGCGGAAATCCAGCGCATCCGCCCAATGGAACCGCGCCCGCGGATCGGTGACATTGCGCCGCGCGCAATCCAGCGCCGCGGCATCGGCCTCGACCAGGTGCAGCAGCTCGACGCCGGGATGGGCCAGGATCTGTGCCGAAAGCCAGCCCCAGCCCGCGCCCAGATCGACGATGCGGGTCGGCAGCTTTTCGGGCAGCGCCGCCGCCAGCGCCTGCGACGCCGGGTCCGGCCCGTCGGCCGAGAACACGCCCGGCCGCGTCACCATGCCGGGCGCGGCCAGGTGATCCTGCGCCGCCCAGCCCTCGGGCAGCCAGCCCGGCTGGGGCAGCGTGACGCGGAAGATCTTGCCATGGGCACGCGACTGGACCTCGTCCACCGGGGCCAGGGCGCGCATCTCCTTCATCACCGCGTCGATGCCGTCGGTCTTTTGCCCGTCGATCCACAGCGAGGCGCCCGGCGCCAGCCGCGCCGCGGCCTCGGCGATGCGCGCCCGCGCCTCGGCCCGCGCCCGCGGCAGGAAGACCACGGCGCCGTCGAAATCGCCCGAGGCCTCGGTCGCCATGTCGTAGCCGCGCGCCTTCAGCGCCCGGTGATCGGGGTAAAAGCCCTGCACGATCTGCACGCGGGCGGGGTCGAAGGGGTCAAGATCGGTCGCGGCGCCCGCGCCGATCAGCAGCATGCGCCCTTCGGGCGGCGTGCCGCCAAAGACAAGTTCCAGCCGTGATCCAGCCAATTTCTACTCTTTTTCCATGGTGCATTGCAGCGGATGCTGCTGGCGGCGGGCCAGTTCCATGACCTGCGCCACCTTGGTTTCGGCGATCTCGTGCGAGAAGACGCCGACGACGGCCACCCCCTTGCGATGAACCGTCAGCATGATCTCGATCGCCTGGGCGTGGTTCATGTTGAACAGCCGCTCAAGCACATGCACGACGAATTCCATCGGCGTGAAATCGTCGTTCAGCAGCAATACCTTGTACATCGGAGGCCGCTGCGTGCGGGGCCTGGTCTTGACCCCCAGTTCGACCTCTTCGCGGTCCCCAGGTCGGTTGGTCATCTGCGGTTTGGTCACGACGCTCGTATCAGGATATGGACGGTTCTGGGACCGAATATAGAGCCTTTCCCCGCGCTTGATAAGCCCCGCCCCCGCGGCAGAGGCGAAAGCGCCGGCAACCTGCGGCAGATTGCGCGGCAAGGGCACAAACTTGCGGTTTCCGAACACGGGAATGCGTGTTATTGTCATTTCATTAATGAAGGGCCCGCATAATGAACGGACCCTCAGAGGCAGAAGAGACCGGGACAGTGAGCAGAATCACCAGAAAAGTCCGCTTGGGACTGATGATCCTATTCGCCTGGGCATTGCCCATGGCGGTGGCCGCCGCCCCCTTCGCGGCCTTCGTCATGGATGCGCGCACCGGGCAGGAAATCTATGCGCAGAACGCGGATACGCGGCTTCATCCGGCCTCGCTGACCAAGATGATGACGCTTTACATGGCCTTCAGCGCCGTCGAGCGCGGACAGGTCCGGCTGGACAGCAAGTTCCTGGTGTCCAGCCATGCGGCCGCGCAGCCGCCCTCGCGGCTGGGGCTGAAGCCGGGCCAGCGGATCGAGCTGCGCTACCTGATCCGCGCGGCGGCGGTGAAATCCGCCAATGACGCGGCCACGGTGATCGGCGAGGGGCTGGCGGGGTCCGAGGCGAAATTCGCCGCGCAGATGACCCAGATGGCGCGCGCCCTGGGCATGCGCAACACGCATTTCCGCAACGCCAACGGCCTGACGGCCGAGGGGCATTATTCCACGGCGCGCGACATGACGGTCCTCGGGCGCCGGCTGTTCTACGATTTCCCGCAATATTACTCGATCTTCTCGCGCCGCTCGGCCGATGCGGGGATCGCCACCGTCGCCAGCACCAACAAGCGTTTCCTCGACAGCTACGAGGGCGCGGACGGCATCAAGACCGGCTATACGCGGGCGGCGGGGTTCAACCTGACCGCCTCGGCCAAGCGGGGCTCCAAGCGGATCGTCGCAACCGTGCTGGGCGGCACCTCGACCGCGCATCGCAACCAGGTCATGGCCCAACTGCTCGATGCCGGCTTCGGAAAGGCCCCCACCCGTGTGCGAGAGGTGAAGCCCGCCCCGCCGCAGCTGGTGGCCGAAAAGAAGGTGCGCCGCACCGTGCAGGTCGCGCGCACCGAGCCGCAACAGGCGGCGAACGTGCGGCTGTCCAGCTCGGACCGCCCGGTGGCCCGCGCCTCGACCGTGGCGGTGGTGACGCCGGCGGCGATCTCGGCCGCGGTCTCGCGCGCCCAGGCGGCGGCGCCAGCCCCCGCCCGCAGCGGCAGCACCCTGGCCGCCAGCGCCCGGCCGGCGCGCAAGCCCGGCACCGGCCAGTTCGCCAATGTCGCGGCCGATCCCGAACTGCTGGCCCGCGCCGCCCGGCCCGAGGCCCGGCCGGAAGAAGGCGATGCCTCGGAACCCGCGGCCGTGCCGGTGAATGCCGTCCGCCCTGCCCCGGCGCCGCGCGACGACCGTTCGGCCGGGCTTTCCGCGCCGGCGGCGGGCTCGCCCTCGCTGTTCGTGCAGGCGACCCAACCGCAGCCGGAAAGCATGGCGCTGCTGGCCTCGCCTGCGCCGACCCAGCGGTCCGAGACGATCATCCTCGCCTCGCTTGAGCCTCAGGAGGATGCCGCGCCGGAGCCGACCGAGATCGTGGCCCGCGGATCGGATGCGGGCGGCAAGGGATGGGGCGTCTCGCTGGGACTGTTCCGGTCGCAATACGAGGCCGAACAAATGCTGCTGAAAACCGCGCTTCAGGAAAGCGGCGCCCTGGGCAGCGCGCTGAGCCGCGTGGCCACGACCAAGCGGGGCTTTGAGGCGAATTTCGTCGGGATGAACCGGGAAACCGCCGAACTCGCCTGCGGCCGGATCGCCGCGCGGCAGCAAAACTGCCGGGTCATCGGCCCCTGACGGCGGCGCCGGCACCGGCCTGCCGGCCGGGAGGGGCCGTCAAGCTGACAAGGGCGCCATAGTCCAGCAGGACCAGGCGCCCTTGGCTTTCGGACCCGGCCCGGCGAACTGGGCCAATTGCGCGGCCCGCACCAGCGAATGCGGCACGAGCCCCCCGGACGCATTGCTGTGGCACAGCCGGCCTTTCCGGATGCGCGATGCGGGGCCGCCGGGCTAAAGCGGCCCCGGCCGGCGCTCTTCGGAAAGCATGACATTGGCCTCGACCTGGCCCACGCCGGGCAGGGTCATAATGCGGCGGCGCAGGATGCGCTCAAAATCGGCGATGTCGCGGGCATGGATGCGCAGCCGGTAGTCGAACTGGCCCAGCACGTGCTGCACCACCTGCACCTCGGGGATCGCCGTCACCGCACGTTCGAAATCCTCCAGGCTGACCCGGCCCTTGACCGCCAGGCGGATGCCCAGGAACACGGTGACGCCGAAGCCCAGAGCGGCCTCGTCCACCACCACCCGGCGCCCGGCGATCACCCCGGCCTCGGTCAGCCGCCGGATACGCCGCCAGGCCGCGGGCTGGGTCAGGCCAAGGGCCCGGCCGATCTCGGCCGCGCCGCGCGTCGCATCCTCGGCCAGCAACCGCAGGATCGCAAGGTCGGTGGCGTCTGGCTGAAAGCTCACAGCGGCAGCTCCTGCACATCCTTGATGGTCGAGACCAGCATCAGCGCATCGCTGTCGGCCACATGCGGCAGGGTCAGGATGCTTTCCCGGTAAAGCTGCTGCCAATGCGCCATGTCGCGGGCGATCACCGACAGCCGCAGGTCCACCGAGCCCAGGAAGGTCTGGATCTCGGTCACTTCGGGCACGCGTCGGGCTGCGGCGATGAATTCGTCGAAGGCGCGGGGATGGGTCTTGTCGAGGGTAAAGCGCAGGCTGACCTGCACCTCGTAGCCGAGCCTGCGCCAGTCGATGCGGGTCAGGGTGGCGCGGATCACCCCGGCCTGGCGCATGCGTTCCAGCCGGCGCCAGAGGCTTGCGGGCGTGACCCCTGCCCGCTCGGCCAGCTGGGCGTTCGGGATCTCGGGATCGGCCAGAAGCTGGCGCAGGATGCGGCGATCGGTGGCGTCGAGCATGATTTTTTCACTTTTATCGTGAACTGCACATTATCATAACGATATAGTCGCATTGAACGTGAAAAATGCACACATCTCCGGGAAATCGCCTGTTACAAACCCCTCAGCGAAATGGAGGGAGTTTCCGATGCGCGTTTACTATGATCGCGACTGCGATGTGAACCTGATCAAGGACAAGAAGATCGCCATGCTGGGTTATGGCAGCCAGGGCCATGCCCATGCGCTGAACCTGCGCGATTCCGGCGCCAAGAACGTCGTGGTGGCGCTGCGCGAGGGCTCGGCCTCGGCCAAGAAGGCGGAAGCCGAGGGGCTGAAGGTCATGGGCATCGCCGAGGCCGCCGCCTGGGCCGACCTGATCATGTTCACCATGCCCGACGAATTGCAGGCCGAGACCTATCGCAAATACGTGCATGACAACCTGCGCGAAGGCGCCGCCATCGCCTTCGCCCACGGGCTGAACGTGCATTTCGGCCTGATCGAGCCGAAGCCCGGCGTGGACGTGATCATGATGGCGCCCAAGGGGCCGGGCCACACCGTGCGCGGCGAATACACCAAGGGCGGCGGCGTGCCCTGCCTGGTCGCGGTGCACCAGGATGCCACCGGCAAGGCCATGGACCTGGCGCTGTCCTATTGCTCGGCCATCGGCGGCGGCCGCTCGGGCATCATCGAGACCAATTTCCGCCAGGAATGCGAAACCGACCTGTTCGGCGAGCAGGCGGTGCTGTGCGGCGGCCTGGTCGAGCTGATCCGCATGGGCTTCGAGACCCTGGTCGAGGCCGGCTACGAGCCGGAAATGGCCTATTTCGAATGCCTGCACGAGGTGAAGCTGATCGTGGACCTGATCTACGAGGGCGGCATCGCCAACATGAACTATTCGATCTCGAACACCGCCGAATATGGCGAATACGTCTCGGGCCCGCGCGTGCTGCCCTATGAAGAGACCAAGGCGCGGATGAAGGCGGTGCTGACCGACATCCAGACCGGCAAGTTCGTGCGCGACTTCATGCAGGAGAACGCCGTGGGCCAGCCCTTCTTCAAGGCGACCCGCCGCATCAACGACGAGCATCAGATCGAGAAGGTCGGCGAAAGGCTGCGCGGCATGATGCCTTGGATCTCGAAAGGCAAGATGGTGGACAAGGAGCGCAACTGAGCGCGCCCGCATCGAAAAGCCCCGCCTCGGCGGGGCTTTTTTTTTCGCAGAGCCCCGGGGCAGCCTGCACGCCGCAGCGTGCGATCAGGGGGCAGCCCCGCGGGTGGTTCCAAGGGCCGGGCCCAGGCTCGGCCCCGCAGGGTGGGGCTTGGCTTGCCCATGCGCAGGATCAGCCGTTGCCCTCGCCGCCTTCGCCACCGCCTTCGCCATCGCCGTCGCCTTCACCGCCGTCCGAGCCCGCATCGGACCCGCCATCAGAGCTGTCCGAGCCTTCGCCCGACCCGTCTGTGCCGCTGTCGGCCCCGTCCGAACCCGGAGTTTCGCCCTCCGCATCCCCTTCGGCCCCGTCATCCGTGCCATCCCCGTCCGCACCGGTTTCGTCACCGGCGCCGGGGCCAGCTTCCGTTTCAGAGGCAGCCGGGCCGCCTTTGCCCGATTCATCCGGTGCCGGGCGGAGCTCGACGCCGTCCACCGAGATCAGGCTGCCATTGGCAATGCTGTAAACCAGCTCCGTCGGCCGGCCATCGCGCTGCGCATTGATCGTCAGGATCGGGCCTTCGCGCAGGATATGCACGTCGGTGAACCCCTGCGAGACCAGCGTTCGCGCGATTTCCTCGTCATTGTCGAGCTGTTCCAGCAACGGGTAACCCGGCTCGAGTACCGCGCCCAGGGGGGTGCTTGGCTCGGTCGCTGCACCCGGCACGATGGCGGTATTGCCCGAGGGCGTCTCGATCACGGTCGTGTCGCCTTCGATCACTTCGCCGCTTTGCGCAAGCGCCGTGGAGCCCATGATGGCGCCAAGCGCCAGGGCCTTGCCGCCGACCAGGGCGGTCGTCAAACTGCGTTTCAGCATGGCTCTTTCCTCCTTCATGCTCATCGGGTCTCAACCCGGCCGGGGGGCAAGGGTTTCGTCACGCCGGATCGCATCGGCGTCATCTGGCACGGAATTTCGGCAGCCGGGAGCCGGGAGCCGGGAGCCGCGGCATATCCTGCCTGCGTATCGTTGTCGCACCCCGGCTAACCCTTTTCGGGAATCGGGCGGATGGTGCGACAATGCAGGGGACGGCGCGGCGCCCGCGCGGTTGGCAGCGCCGTCACCCGTCATCGCCCCGATCTGGAATGCCATGCCGCGCAGCGCATTCCCGGCAAGAATAACCGGCACGGTGCGCGAATTGGAAGCTTGCCCGGTGGAACAGCTGCCCAAAAAGGCAGCTTCTCATGCGGAAAGCTGTCGGGCAACACTGGGTCTGTTCGTTTTCCGATTGTCCCTTTGACGGATTGCAATCCGTTATCGATTGTCTGGGAGGTTTGTTGTGAAGAGTGTTCTGTTTGGAATGAAGGCCGATTGGTCGGCCGCTTTGGAGCGCAGCGCGCAATCCGTCGGTATCCAAAGCCAGATGGCGGATCTTCGGCATGCCGATCTGTCCGGCTATGACGCCGTCGTTCCCTTGACCCTGTGGGATCGGGATTTCCTGGATGAACGGCGGATCCGGGGCGACATGTTCAACGCCCTGTTCCCCAGTTCCGCTGCGCAGGAAAACTGCCATGACAAGCTTGCGTTCAACCGGCTCATGGCCGCTGCCGGCCTGGGCGATTATATCCCGGCGATGTTTGGCGATCCCGCCGCTCTTCCGCTTGGCAAGCCCATCATCGTCAAGCGGCGAAAGGACGAATGGGGCAAGCTGTCGCGTATTTGCTGCATCGGCCAGGATGCACCATTGGTTTACGATCCGGACCAGGAATTCCTGCAAGAATATGTTCCGGGAACCGTCGAACTATCCGCTTATCTTTTGATGCGCGATGGCAGGATCGTTTTTTCCCGCACGGCGATATTCGATATGCCGGACATGCCGCATGTGAAAGGCATCAATACCGGCCACCAGAATCTGGCATGGCGGGACGGAACGCGCCACGGGGATCTGTTCACGGAAATCCTGGATACCGTGGGGTTCGCGAACGGTGCCTGCTGCATCGACTTTCGCGAAGTGGACGGCAAGCCGAAGATATTCGAGATCAATCCCAGGCTGGGCGGATCCCTGACCGGCGATGCCGGCAGCTATTTGCAGCATTATCTGCTGGCGGCTTGCGGCACGCGCGCGCGTAGCGCGGCCGATTCCGTCAGGCTGCCGGTCGCCGCCTGACCCCCGGTTTTCCGGACCGGCCCGAACCTCGGCCGGTCCCGCCAAGGAAGGCGGTCAGATCGCGAATATGTCGTCCGCCACCCCCGCCACCGTCAGGTTCTGGCCGTTGATGACGATCCGGTCGCCGTCGCCGAAATCGATGACCACGCCATTCGCGGTCTTTTGCATGTGGTCGCGAATGAAGGCAGCCGGGTTCGCGTCCAGCCTGGCATCGTCGATCAGCAGCCGATCGATGCCGCGCTGGTATCCGTTGATCGTGTCGGCGCCATGGCCGTCGTGGAAGATGAAGGCATCGGCCCCTGCCCCGCCGATCAGCACGTCGTTGCCCGCGCCCCCGATCAACGTGTCATTCCCGTCGCCACCGACCAGGCGATCGTTGCCCGGCTCACCCCAAAGCCGGTCATTGCCTGCACCGCCGTCCAGCGTGTCCTGGCCGACCCCGCCCAAGATGAGATCCTGCCCCATGCCGCCCCAGATCAGGTCGTTGCCGGTCTCGCCGCGCAGCTGGTCGTTCCCCTCGGCGCCGGCCAGGGTATCGTTGCCGGGGCCGCCTTGCAGCACGTCGTTGCCCAGGCCGCCATGCAGGGAATCGAAACCTTCGCCGCCGATGATCCGGTCATTGCCGGGACCGCCGTTCAGCGTGTCGTTGCCGCCCTTGCCATCCATCCAGTCGTTGCCATTCCCGGCCGAGGCGACATCGTTGCGCGCCGTCAGGCGATAATCGTCGTTGCGCGGCGTGCTTTGCGCCGGGCCAGGGGTGACGAAAACCTCGCCGTTGAAGGTCGAGAGCCAATCGGCGCGCGACTGCATCGACAGATCCGCACCGGGATTGGCAACGCGGGTGAAGCTGCCGGTATCGACGCGCACCTGTCCGTCGGTATCGGCAAAGTTCTGCGTCGCCATCAGCACCTTGTAGTCGCGGCCGTTCACGGTGAGATAGCCGACCTCCAGCCCGATGCCGATGAAGGCGGCATCGCTCATGATGTTCTGGTAATGGCCCGGGCTGTTCATCAGGTTCTGGTGCAGTTGGCGGATCTCGTCGCGCAGGTCGGCCTCGCCCTGGATGGTGACATAGGCGATGTTTTCGGCCGTCATCCAGTTGCCCGCCAGATCGAAGCCCGCCGCCTCCATCCGCTCGCGCGAGGACGAGCCGCCCCGGCCGGTATGCGAGAAGACATCCGCCTCAAGCATCCAGCGGCTATGGCCTTCCGAGGAATCGTTGAGCCGTTTTTCGATGGACAAGACAGGAAGCCCCTGGGCCTGACGGGCCTGGTTGACCAGGCTGACGAAGTAGCGTTCGTTTGCAGATGCAAAGGACATGGTCGGTATCCGCCTCGCGAGAACTCATCTCATAAAATGCAGCTTTCGGGAGCATATCAAAGCGGGGACGAAAGCAGAACCTCGGCTCCGGCGGAGCGGCGGATATCGGCCAGCCGCCCTGCACCCATGGCGGGCGATCGCCAACGGACTGCAGGTCTGCACCTCGAATGTGGGCGAGACATTCTTGGCTATCCATTGATATTAAATGCTCTTCGGAAGAATGACGACCCCGCCAGGACGCCGGGAAGCCATTAATATCAATCCACTAAGCCAGAATGATCCAAACCGCCCCGCTATTGAAGATCAAGAGCTTACAGGCGCGGGCTCCAATAGCATTTCCGGTGCTGCAAAAGAAAATCCCGGCGCGCTGGCGGGCGCAACCGGGACCGATCTGAAAAGCTTTTGGAGCTGGTTTGACCATAACCTGAAACGGCAGATCGCGGCAAGCGAACTTGTGTCGGCGCTGCTGAATTGCGCGCCGGAGGATCGCGTTCCCTTCCTCGAAATCCTGCTGGACCAGCTGCGCCCCGGCTGGCCGCAGTCCTTGTTGATCGACCTCATGCGGGAGGCGCGCTGGTGGGTGACGAATGCCAGCCGGGCCGAGCGCAAGGCATATTGCCTCGCCTGCCATGAGGGCATGCCCGAGGACGACCAGCGGTCCTTCGTGGCTTACATCACAGGGGCGCGTCATGGCTGACGCCCCCCCTGCGACGAAATGGCGAATGCACCGGGCGGCCCGCCGAAGGAAGGGCCGACCGTGGTGAACTTCGCGGCCGAGAAGGCCAAGCGCGCCGATCCGAAAGCCCGCAAGAGCCAATTCTTCACCGCGACCATGCTGGACGGCAAGGAGGTGCCGGCGCGCAACTGGCTGGTGCCTGGCCTGATCCCCTCGGGCACGGTCACGCTGCTGACCGGCGATGGCGGCACGGGCAAATCGCTGCTGGCCCTGCAACTCGCCACCGCCTGCGCCCTCGGCAAGCCCTGGCTCGGCAAGACCGTGGCCGGGGGCCGTGCCCTATTCGTCTCGGCCGAGGACGATGAGGACGAGCTGCACCGCCGCCTGGCCGATGTGCTGGATGCCGAGGAGGCGAGCTTCGCCGACCTCGACCAGCTTGCCCTGCGCAGCCTGGCGGGCGAAGACGCGCTGCTGACGGAACTGGACACCCGCACCGGGAAACAGAAGGCCACCGACCTGTTCGGCGAGCTCGACGCCTTCCTGACCGATCTGGCGCCCGCGCTGGTGGTGCTGGACACGCTGGCGGACCTGTTCCCCGGCAACGAGAACGACCGGGCGCAGGCGCGGCAGTTCATCGGCATGCTGCACGGGCTGGCGATCCGGCACGATTGCGCCGTGGTGCTGCTGGCGCATCCGTCCCTGTCGGGCATCCAGAACGGCACCGGCATGTCGGGCAGCACCGGCTGGCACAATTCGGTGCGGTCGCGGCTCTATCTGGAACGGGTGATCCAGGGCGACGACGAACCGAACCCCGATGCCCGGGTGCTGCGCACCATGAAGGCGAACTATGGCCCCACGGGTGCGGAAATCGCCCTGACGTGGCGCAATGGCGTCTTTGTGGCGGACGAGCCTGAAACCGGGCTGGACCGTAGCGCGAGGCACAGCCGAGCCACTCCGCGATCATTGGAAGGGCTCTGGGGTGATTGAAGCTGCTCTCTGGCTCTGCCGGTCGGTTTCGCTCTGGTTGACGCAGACCGCGGCGGGCGGCTGTCCGCCATGGGCGGCGCGAGGCCGCTCTGGTGGCTGCAGAAGGCGATCCACCTGCCGGCGCCGGCCCTGGCCTGCGCGCCGGTCTCCCAGGCGTGCGGGTAGGCGCATTCATGCATCAGGGATCGCCGGAAGCGCTCGATGAAGACGGTGTCGAGACAGCGCCCCTGCCATCCATCGAGATGCGGGTGCCGGCCCGTTTCAGCCGATCAACCCAAGTGCAGGACGTGAACTGCGAAGCTCGATCGGCGTTCATGATCTCGGGTGGGCCACAGTGGTGGGCCGCCTCGTTCCGGGCCGCAACGCAGAAATCCGCCGCCGGCGTGTTCGAGATGCGCCAGGCCAGCAGCTTGCGGGGGAACCGGTCCATGACGGCGACCGGGCAGAGGCAGCCCCGCCGCATCGGCAGGTCGGCGATGCCGGCGCACCCGACCTGGTCGGGTTGCTCGACCCGCCCCCCCAGCGGATAGGGATAGGTCTTGCGCCCCGGCGCGGGCCTGCTGGCAGCGGGTTTCCGGCGCATCGGCATCAAGCGCATGAGCCGCATCAGCCGCCGGCTGCGCGTGACGTTCACGGCATGGCCTTCGTTGTGCAGGGGCCGGGTCATCTGCTGCACGCCGGCATCTGCTGCACGCCGTAGCAGGACGTTTCCGGAAACTGCCGGTCGATCAGCCGCATAAGGGCGAGGTTCATCCCGGTCTCGTCCCTTGCTGCGCAACAGGACGCGGACCGCGAAATCGAGGACCGCGGGATCGACAGCAGGNTCATCTGCTGCACGCCGTAGCAGGGCGTTTCCGGAAACTGCCGGTCGATCAGCCGCATAGGGGCGAGGTTCATCCCGGTCTCGTCCCTTGCTGCGCAACAGGACGCGGACCGCGGGATCGAGGACCGCGGGATCGACAGCAGGCGGCATGGCGCCCCGAGCGACAGCGCGGGACGGGAGCGTTCAATCATCGCGTTCGGGATCGGCCTTGAACCGGTGG